>DATNMZ010000062.1:0-3880 GCA_035602095.1 Thermoanaerobaculia bacterium | reverse complement strand
TCCGTCGAGCCGACTTCCGGCCGGGCATTCCGCGCCGGTGCGGTCCAGGCGCCCGGACGACCGAGTTACCCTAGTCCATTGACTTACGCCTTATTTACGCCTAGCGTTGGAATGTGGAGAAGCGCTCCCGTTCGTCCAATGACTCGAAGACGGGACCTCCCTCCCGCGATCTCGGCGGGCCGCTCGTCGGGCAGATCGTCGCCGCGGGCGCCCGCAAGGAGAAGCTGCGCCAGCGCGCATGGCGGCCCGCCGCCTCCCGTCTCGCCCCGCGACCCTATGTGGAGCTGCGCGCCGCCTCGGCATTTTCGTTTTTAGACGGCGCCTCTCTTCCCGAAGATCTCGTCGAAGAGGCGGGCAGGCGCGGCCTGCCGGCGGTCGCGCTCGTCGACAGAAACGGCGTCTACGGCGCGCCGCGCTTCTACAAGGCGGCGCAGGCGGCTGGGCTGCGCGCGCTCGTCGGCGCCGAGGTCGCCCTCGACGCGCCGCCGCGGCGCCCGGGGCGTCGCGGCACGGAAAGCTCCGCGGCCGGACCGCCGGCGGAGCCCGCTCGCGTCACGCTCTTGGTCGAGAGCCGGGCCGGCTATCGCAATCTCTGCCGCCTCTTGACCGCCGGCGCGCTCGGGAAGCCGAAGGCGGAGGCGTTCACCGCCCGAGAGGTCATCGCGGCGCACGCGGAAGGACTGCACGTTCTCTCGGGAGGGGACGAGGGACCGGTCGCGCGGGCGCTCGCCCGGGAAGGAATCGACGCGGCGCGCGCGGAGCTCGAGCGCTGGAAGGCGCTCTTTCCCGGCCGGACGCACGTGGAGCTCCAGCGGCACGGGCTCCGCGAGGAGGAGCACCGCAACCAGGCGCTCGCCGGACTCGCCCGCACGCTGCGCCTTCCGCTCGTCGCGACCAACGGCGTGCGGTACGCGCGGCGTTCCGACAAGGACCTCCACGACGTCTTCACCTGCATCCGGCATCACACGCATCTCGACGCCGCGGGGCGGCTCCTCGCGGCGCAGCGGGGCCGCTTCGTCAAAGATGCCCGGCAGATGGGGGAGCTCTTCGCGGACCTCCCGGAGGCGCTCGACCATGCCTGGGAGCTCGCCGGCTCTCTCGACTTCACGCTCGCGGATCTCGGATACCGCTTCCCCGAATATCCGCTGCCGGCCGGGGAGACGCCGCAGACGTTTCTGCGGCAGGTGGCGTGGAACGGAGCGCGCGCGCGCTTCCGGCCGCTGACGGCGCGCGCGCAGGCGCAGATCGAGCGGGAGCTCGCGATGATCGAGAAGCTCGATCTCGCGGGGTATTTCCTGATCGTCTGGGACATCGTCCAGTTCTGCCTTCGGGAAAAGATCCTCGTCCAGGGACGCGGCTCCGCGGCCAACAGCGCCGTCTGCTACGCCCTCTCGATCACGGCCGTCGATCCGGTGAAGATGGAGCTTCTCTTCGAGCGGTTCCTCTCGGAGGAGCGGGGGGAGTGGCCGGACATCGACCTCGACCTGCCCTCGGGCGACCAGCGCGAGCGCGTGATCCAGCACGTCTACGAGAAGTACGGGCCGCACGGCGCGGCGATGACCGCGAACGTCATCACATACCGCGACCGCTCGGCGGCGCGCGAGGCCGGCAAGGCCCTCGGGTACTCGGGAGAGCAGGTGGACCGGCTTTCCAAACAGCTCGCGACCTGGAACTTCGGCGAGATCCGGAGTCCGCTGACGGAGCTCTCCGCCGAGATTGCCGCGGCGGGGCTCGATCCGGAGGACGCGCGGACGCGGCATTTCCTGCGGCTGTTCCTTCAGATCCAGAATCTCCCGCGTCATCTCGGCCAGCACTCGGGAGGGATGGTCGTGGCCGCGGGGCGGCTCGACGAAGTCGTTCCTTTAGAGCCCGCGTCCATGCCGGGGCGCGTCGTCGTGCAGTGGGACAAGGACGACTGCGCGGATCTCGGTGTCGTCAAGGTGGACCTGCTGGGGCTCGGAATGCTGGCGGCGCTCGAGGAAGCGATCCCGATGATCCGCACGCACGAAAAGGTGGAGCTCGATCTCGCGCACCTGCCGGCCGACGATCCCGAGGTCTATCGGATGATGAACGAGGCGGACACGGTGGGCGTCTTCCAGGTCGAGAGCCGGGCGCAGATGGCCTCGCTGCCGCGCAACGCGCCGCGCAAGTTCTACGATCTCGTCGTGCAGGTCGCGATCATCCGGCCGGGCCCGATCGTCGGCGGGATGGTGCACCCCTTCTTCGATCGCCGGCAGGGGAAGGCCCCCGTCGAGTATGCGCACCCTTGCCTCGAGCCGATCTTGAAGCGCACGCTCGGCGTCCCTCTCTTCCAGGAGCAGCTCCTGCGGATTGCGATGGTCGCGGCGGGATTCACCGGCGGCGAGGCGGAGGAGCTGCGCCGCGCGATGGGGTTCAAGCGCTCGATGGAGAAGATGGAGGCGATCGAGGCGCGGCTGCGGGCGGGAATGGCCGAGCGCGGCATCGACGGGCCGGCGCAGGACCAGATCGTGAAATCCATCACGTCCTTCGCGCTGTACGGATTCCCCGAGTCCCACGCCGCGAGCTTCGCGCTGATCGCGTACGCGAGCGCGTACCTGAAGGCGCGGCACCCCGCGGCGTTCTACGTGTCGCTGTTGAACGCCTGGCCCATGGGCTTCTACCACCCGGCGACCCTCGTGAAGGACGCGCAGCGGCACGGGACACCGGCGTTCCCGATCGACGTCGCGCGCTCCGGCTGGCGGTGCCGGTGGGAAGCGGGCGGCGTTCGGATCGGGCTTCGGTACGTGCAGGGGCTCCGGGAGGCGACCGGAGAGCGGATCGAGTCGGAGCAGGCGAGAGCGCCCTTTACGGGAGTCGAGGACCTCGCCGGGAGATGCGGGCTGCGGCCGGACGAGCTCGAGCGGCTCGCGCACGCCGGCGCGCTCGCGGGATTCGGGCGAACGCGGCGCGCCGCGCTCTGGCAGGTGGCGAAGGTAGCGCGTCCCGCGGGGTCTCTCTTCGAGAAGCTTCCCGCCGACGATCCGTCGCCGCTGCCCGAGATGTCGCCGGAAGAGGAGACGGCGGCCGACTATGCCGCCACGCAGATGACGACGGGACCGCATCTCGTAGAGCACTGGCGGGAGCGGCTCCGCTCGCAGGGAATCCTGTCGGCCGGGGACCTGCGCGCCCTTCCGAACGGCACGCGGGTCAAGACGGCGGGCGCGGTGATCGTCCGGCAGCGCCCGGGAACGGCGAAGGGGTTCGTCTTCTTGACGCTCGAGGACGAGACCGGCATGTGTCAGGCGATCGTGCGCCCCGATGTCTTCCGGGAGAACCGTTCCGTCATCGTGGGGTCGGGGACTCTCATCGTGGAGGGGCGCCTCCAGAAGGAAGACGGGACGCTTTCGGTGCGCGGAGAGCGCTTCTGGCCGCTCCGCGAAACCGAGACCGTCCCGAGCCACGACTTCCGCTGAGTGAAAAGCTGTCGGCTATCAGCTGTCAGCTATCGGCCACTCCAAGTCCCGAAAGACGGTGAATCCGGGAGAGTTCTCTCTTAACCGAGTAACGCAATTGCGAACAGCGCGGTTGCGCCCGCTCCGAGCAGCATTGATCCGAACCACACCGGTCGGTTCTTCGTGAGCGCCGCGACCGCGCCGAGCGCGATCGACACCTGGAAGAGCGCGACTGCGTTGGCGAACCCGTGGTGACGGTGCAGAAGATGATCCGCTTCCTCCGACTTCGCGTCCCGCTCCTTCTCCTTCTCTTTCGCCTTCTTCGCGATCTCGTCCTGCTCGCTCTTGTATCGCCTCTCGGTCGTCGAGTACTCCGCGGGAGCTTCCTTGCCGAGGGCGAGCCAGGCGGCGCGGGTGGCCTCCGCGACGGCCGCCTTGATGCCCTTCGCCTGGTAGTAGGCCCACTG
>DATNMZ010000061.1:0-8420 GCA_035602095.1 Thermoanaerobaculia bacterium | reverse complement strand
GAAGAAAAACGCGCCCGAGGACCAGACGCCTCTGGCTGACAGCTGAGAGCTGACAGTTGAAAGCCGTTACCTTTCCAGGTAGGTGTACCTCGGGAACATCGCCTCGAACTCCTTGTAGATCCGCTGCACTTCGTCCTTCTTGACGGGACGGTTCGTGACGCGGCGCAGCTGCTTGCTGATCGAGTCGAGGATCTCGGTCCGGTCGTAGTTCATGTATTCCAGAACCCGCTCGCACGATTCCCCGGGGAGGACGTCTTCCACCTTGGGTCGCCCCTCCTCGTCCACGTGGACCAAGACTTCGTGCGCTTCGCCGAAGAGGTTGTGGAGGTCCCCCAGCACGTCCTGGTAGGCGCCCATGAGACAGAACGCGAGGTAATACGCCTCCCCGCGCCGGAACGTGTGGAGGGGAAGCGTCTCCTTGATGTCGCGCAGGTCGATGAACTTGTCGATCTTCCCGTCCGAGTCGCAGGTGATGTCGGCGAGGGTCCCGACTTCGACCGGCCGCTCGTTCAAACGATGGATCGGGAGGATCGGGAAGAGCTGATCGATCGCCCACGAATCCGGGAGCGACTGGAAGACGGAGAAATTCATCACGTAGGTGTCCGCGAGCATCTTCTCCATGTCGTCGAACTCTTCGGGGATCTCCTTCAAGGTCTTCAAGTCCCGGTGGATGCGCTCGCAGATCTGCCAGAAGAGGATCTCGCCCTTGGAGCGGTCTTCGAGCGAGAGATGTCCCAGGTTGAAAAGGGTGAAGAGCTCCTCCTTGTACTGGAGGGCGTCGTGATAGCTCTCGCGCAGGTTCTTCGCGTTGGTGCCGGCGGCGATGCCGGCCAGCTCCTGGATGACGGGCGCGTCGCTTGTCGTGACGCGCACCTTCCGTCCCTGCTCGATGCGGTCGGCGACGTCCAGGACGTTCGTCACGAGGACCGAGTGGAAAGCGGTGACCGCGCGGCCGGACTCCGTGACGAGCGTGGGGACGGGGACCTGCTCCTCGTCGCAGATCTGTTTTATGGTGTAGACGACGTCGTTCGCGTACTCCTGCGTCGAGTAGTTCATGGAGGACTCGAACGCCGTTTTCGAGCCGTCGTAGTCCACGCCGAGGCCGCCTCCCAGATTCAGGTACTGGATGCCGACACCCATCGCGCGAAGCTTCGCGTAAACGCGGCCCGCCTCCCGGATCGCGTTCTTGATCTTCCGGATGTCGGTGATCTGCGAGCCGATGTGAAAGTGGAGCATCACCATCGCGTCGAGCATCCGGCGCGACTTCAAGATCTTCAGGGCTTCGAGCATCTCGGGGGTCGTGAGCCCGAACTTGGCCGCCTCGCCGCCCGACTTCGCCCACTTGCCCGAGCCCCGGGCGTAGAGCTTCGCTCGCATTCCGAGGAGGGGGCGGACCCCGCGCTGGCGGGCGACGGTCAGGATGCCGTCGAGCTCCGAGACTTTCTCCAGGATCAGGACGACCTTCTTCTTCATCCGGACGGCGTTCAACGCCATCCCGACGAAGGCGTCGTCCTTGTAACCGTTGCAGGTGATGAGGCACTCGGGCCCGAGGTCCGCCGCGATCGCGGCGAGCAGCTCCGGCTTCGAGCCCGCCTCCAGTCCGTAGTTGTACGGCCGCCCGGCCTCGATGATCTGCTGGATCACGACCCGCTTCTGGTTGACCTTGATCGGAAAAACGCCGCGGAAGACGTTGTCGTACTCGAACTCCGCGATGGCGTGCGCGAACGCGTCGTTCAAGCTCCGCACGGCCTCGGAGAGGATCTGGGGGAACCGGATGACCATCGGAGTGGTGATGCCGCGCAGCGCGACTTCGTCCACGATCTGCTTCAGGGCGACCCCGCGGTGCGCCTGACGGGTGGGGCGAACGACGAGGTCGCCTTCTTCGGAGACGTGAAAGAAGCCCTTTCCCCAGTTGGGGATTCCGTACAGCGTCGACGCGTCCTCGAAACGTTGCTCGCGGGGGCGCGCGCGCGAAGCGGACGGCTCCGGCGTCGGCCGGCGGACGGGCTTGGCACTGGCCATGAGGGGATGCTAGCGCATCCGGGGACCGGAGCCGGCAGACGGCAGACGGGAGACGGCAGACGTGAGCCGGGAAAGGGGAAACGGGAAACGGGAAACGCCGAGCGCTGACGTGGGCTCGGGGCAAGAAAAAAGCCCGCGTCGCCGCGGGCTCGATGGGGAGGGAGCCGACTCAGCGCTTGATCTCGTCGCCCAGGTCCTCGAGAGCTTCGCCGACCTTGCGGCGGGCCCGGCCGAGGCCCTCCTGGAGGGCGCCGCCCGCCCGCTGGTCCGCGCCTTCGTCTTCGAGGTCCGTGTTGCCGGTCAGCGTGCCCGCGGCCTCCTTGATTCGCCCCTTCAGATTCTCCTTCTTGCCTTCGATTTCGTCGCGGTTCATGACGTGTTCCTCCCGAGCCGGAGAATTTGCAGTTTCCGTGCCCGGGCGGGCCCGCCGGGACAGATTCCCCTGCTACGGCTTGCCGAGCAGCTCGAGCGCCGCGACGGTGAGCGACGAGACTCCCATCCGGATGGTCGCCTGGCGGTCGGGCGCGAACTGCGAGGAGTGGAGCGAGGGCAGCGGCGTCCCGTTCTTCTGCGAGTCGGCGTAGCGGCCAGGCTCGACGGCGCCCACCTCGAACTGGAGCGCGGGAACGCCCGCGCGTCCGTACTCGGAGAAGTCCTCGCCGCCCATCACGGGCGTTCCCGGCACGACGTTGCTTTCCCCGAAGGCGCGAGCGAGCGCGCCCGCGATGCGCTTCGTCAGCGCCGGGTCGTTGAAGGTCGCCGGAGTGGACTCGGCGACCACGACGAGCGGCTCCTTCGGCGCTCCGGCCGCCGCCGCTTCCGCCTTCGCGATGCGCGCGATCCCGGCGAGCAGGCGCTGCCGCACGTCTTCCTTGAAGGATCGGACCGTGATCTGGAGCTTCACCTCGTCCGGAATGATGTTGTGCTTGAAGCCGCCGTGGATGGACCCGACCGTCACGACGGCGGGATCGAAGGGGTTGTTGTCGCGGGCGACGAGGGTCTGCAGAGCGAGCACCGTTCGAGCCGCGATCACGACCGGGTCCACGGTCGTGTGCGGATACGCCCCGTGTCCTCCGCGGCCGAAGATCGTCACGTCCACGGAGTCCACGTTGGCCATGGCGTAGCCGGGCGTGTAGGCCAGCTTTCCGGACGGCAGATTCGCCTTGTCGTGGAACGAGATCGCGAAGTCCGGCTTCGGGAATCGGGTGAAGAGGCCGTCCTTCAGCATGTGGAGCGCGCCGGCGCCCTTTTCCTCTCCGGGCTGGCCGATCAGGAACAGCGTGCCGCGCCACCTGTCCTTCGCCTTCGCCAGGAGGGCCGCCGCTCCGATCAACGACGTCATGTGAATGTCGTGCCCGCACGCGTGCATCACCGGGACGGTGTTCCCCGCGTCGTCCTTCGCCGTGGCCTTGCTCGCGTAGGGGAGCCCGGTGCGCTCTTCGAGCGGCAGCGCGTCCATGTCCTCGCGCACGAAGACCGTGGGCCCCGGACCGTTCTTCAAGATCGCGACGACGCCGTTTCCGCCGACGCCCGTCGTGACCTCGTAGCCGAGCTTGCGGAGCCGGTCGGCGACTTTCGCCGCGGTCTTCTCCTCGTGCATCGAGAGCTCCGGCGTCTGATGGAGATCGATGTAGAAGGCCTCCAGATCGGCCGAGAGGGAATCGTAGGGCGCGAGCGCCGGGTTGCCCGCCGGCGGGGGAGAAGCCGGGGCCCCGAGGGCGAGCGCCCCCGTCCCGAGGGCGAGAATCCAAAAGGAGAGAAGGAGTCGTCGCATGGGGCCTCCGTCCGCAGTCTTGCGAGTGCGGGATGGGATTGTAGATGACAACGGGGGCGCCCTCGGCGAAACTCTCGAACGGTGACCGAGAGCACCGGCAGAGGCGTTTCACCCGCCGCGAGGAGCGCCGGCTTCTCGCGGCGAATGCGCTGGGTCGCCCTCCTCTACTTCGCGGAAGGCTTTCCGTACGGCGTCTACCTCGAGGTGTGGTCGGTGTATTTCCGCGCGCACGGCG
Organism: Thermoanaerobaculia bacterium; assembly: GCA_035602095.1. Taxonomy (GTDB): domain Bacteria; phylum Acidobacteriota; class Thermoanaerobaculia; order UBA5066; family Gp7-AA6; genus JALYUA01. The sequence goes on along the minus strand of DATNMZ010000061.1, from coordinate 4,389 downwards.
TCTCGCTGAAGGCGATCGGACTGATCTCCCTGCTCGGGCTGCCCTGGACGCTGAAGTTCCTCTGGGCGCCCCTCGTCGACCGGTACGGCGACCGGCGCAAGTGGATCGCGGGGTGTCTCCTCGTCATGGCCGCGCTCCTGGCGATCCATCCGCTCTTCGACCCGGCTCACCCGGGCCCGGCGCTGTGGACGGTGCTCTTCCTCTTCACGCTCGCCTCCGCGACGCAGGACATCGCCATCGACGGCCACACGATCGCGTTCCTCCAGAAGGAGGAAGTCGGCGCCGCCAACGGGATCCGCGTCTCGGCCTACCGGGTGGCGATGATCGCGAGCGGCGGGGGAATCGTGCTCGGAGCCGGATTGCTCGGGTGGACTCCGCTGTGGATCGCGGGGGCCGCCGTCCTCGCGCTCCTCGCGCCCGTGGTCCTGCGCGCCCCGGCGGCGCTCGGAAGGCCTACCGTGTCCCGGGGGTTCTTCGGGCCGCTTCTCGAGTGGGCGTCGCGCCCCGGCTCCGCCGCCGCGATCGCGTTCGTCCTCCTCTACAAGCTCGGCGACCAGGTGATCACCGCCATGATCAAGCCCTTCTGGGTGGACCGCGGGCTGACCCTCGCGGAGATCGGGCTCGTCTCGACGAGTCTCGGCGTCGTCTTCACGGTGCTCGGCGCGCTCGCCGGCGGGTTCCTGACGACGCGGTGGGGCCTCCTGCGGTCTCTCTTCATCCTGGGGATCGCGCAGGTCCTCCCGAACCTGGGATATGCGGCGTGCGCGGCCTTCCAGGCGAGCCATCCGGCGATCTACGCGGCGTCGATCCTCGAGTCCTTCGGCCAGGGCCTCGGGACCGCCTGCTTCCTGACGTTCATGATGCGTCTCTGCGACCGGCAGCACGCGGCGACGCAGTACGCCTTGATCTCGGCGCTCTTCGCTCTTTCCCGGCACATCGCGGGCGCGGCCAGCGGTTTCGCGGCGGCGCGCTTCGGCTACGCCCTCTTCTTTACGTACACGTTTTTCCTCGCCGCGCCCGGGCTGGCGCTCATTCCCTTCCTGAAACGGCGGCTCGACGAGGCAGACCGGATCCGCGAAGAAGAGGAGGCGGCGTCGGCTGCGGGAGAGCGTCCCGCGTAGAAGTCAGCTGTCAGCTGTCAGCTGTCACCTATCACCTATCACCTGTCACCTGTCACCTGTCACGAGACTGTAACTCGGCCGTGCTAGGTTGGACCACGAGAGCTCGACCGATGAAACACGTTCTCGGGATCGACGCGGGAGGCACGAAGACGCGCGCGCTGCTCGCCGACGAGAGCGGGCGGGTGCTTTCCGACGCGTCGGGAGGAGGCGCGAACCTTCGGACCCACGGCGAGCTCGGCGTCGAGAAAGTCCTGCATGCTGTCGTCGAGGAGGCGGAGGCGAAAGCGGGCGTCCGCGCCGAGGCGGTGGCCGTTGGGATCGCCGGCGCGGACCGGCCGGACGACCACGCGGTGCTCCGGGCCATCCTGCACCGCATCGGCTTCCGCAGCCGGGTCGTCGTCACGAACGACGCGCGGGTCGCGTTCGTCGCGGGATCGGACCTCCGCGTCGGGCTCGCGCTCGTCTGCGGCACCGGCTCGATCGCGTGGGGCCGCAACGCGGAGGGGAAGATCGCCCGGTCGGGCGGCTGGGGCTGGCACCTCGGAGACGAGGGCTCCGGATTCTGGATCGGCGAACGCGCGATTCGAGCGGCGCTGCGCGCGGCCGACGGCCGGTCTCCGAAGACGGCACTCGAGGAGGCAGCCCTCGCGCACTTTCGATTGAAGAAGCTCGACGGGATCATTTCTCGCGTGTACGACCAGGAGTATCCGCGACACGAAGTGGCGCTCTTCTCGGTCGCCGTGTCGGAAACGGCGCGATCGGGCGACGCCGTTGCCCGCGCGATTCTGGCGGACGCGGCGCGGGAGCTGACGCTCGCCGCCCAGAGCGTCATCGCGCGATTGGAGCTTGCCGGCTCCGACTACGACGTGGTTCTCGCGGGCGGGACTTTCCGGGCGCTCCCCGACCTGCAGGCGGACGTCGCTCGAGCTCTCGCCGGAAAAGGCGCCCGCGTCCGCCCTTTGACGGAGGAGGCGGCGACCGGCGCCGTCCGACTCGCGCTCGAGGAGCTCGCGTCGGATCCGCTTTCGAGCTCGGACAACCGAACGCGGAAAACGCAGGCATGAAGCGGCTCATCGTCAACGCCGACGACTACGGGCGGACGGCGGGAGTCAACGCGGGCACGCTCGAAGCGCACCTGGCGGGCATCGTCACCTCGGCGACGGTGATGATCCTGGAGGGCGCCGCGCGGGAGGGCGTTCGCCTCGCCCGCGAACGGGCGCCGCAGCTCGCGCTCGGCCTCCACTGCGTCCTGACGGGAGGCGGGGCCCCGGCGTCGCCGCCCGGCAAGCTCTCGACGCTCGCGCCCGGCGGGAAATTCGTCCGAAACGCGGAGGCGCTGCCCGATTCGATCGATCCCGGCGAGGTGCGGCGCGAGCTCGAAGCGCAGATCGCCCTCTTCGAATCGGCGGCGGGACGCCTCCCCACTCATCTCGATTCCCACCATCACTGCGCCCTTCACCCGGCGGTTGCGCCGGTGTTCGCCGCTCTCGCCGCCGAGCTGCACTTGCCGGCCCGGGCGGCGAACGACCGGGCCCGGGAGACCCTGCGCGCTCTGGGCGTCCGTGTGCCCGATCGCTTCCTGGACGGTTTCTATGCCGAAGGCGCGACGGTCGAAAACCTCCGCAGCTTGATCTCCGGGTTGGAGGACGGGACGGCGGAGCTCATGTGCCACCCTGGGCGCCCCGACGCCGAGCTGCTGGCGGGGAGCACTTACGCCCTCGAGCGTGCGCGGGAGGTCCAGATCCTCTGCGATCCGGCGATCCGGCTCCTTCTGGACGAGCGCGGGATCGAGCTCGTCTCGTTCGAAGCCTGATGGCGCGGGGCTCCGGGAAGCGGAGTCCACGGGTCCGCCTCTTCGACTCCGCCCGGGAAGCGTCGCGGGCCGCGGCCGAGGCCATAGCGCTCCTTCTGCTCCAGCGGAGCTCGGCCACGCTCGTCCTCGCCTCGGGAAAGACGATGGTTCCCGTGTACCGCGAGCTCGTCCGGCTGCACCGGGAGGGACATGCCCCCTTTTCGAAGGCCTCGACCTTCAACCTCGACGAGCTGGCGATTGCGCCGTCCGATCCGCGCAGCTTCCGGACATTCATGGACCGCCACCTCTTCTCGAAAGTGGACCTGCCTTCCCGCCGCGTGCACTTCCTCCGCGGCGACGCGCGCGACCCGGTCGCGGAATGCGCCCGGTACGAGGCGGAGCTCGCCCGCTTCGGGCCGCCGGATCTCGCTCTGGCAGGCATCGGCGTCAACGGACACGTCGCGTATCTGGAACCGGGCGCGGAGCTTGCGCCCGTTACCTCCCGCGTGAGCCTTTCCGCGGCGACGCGCCGGGCGCTCGAATCCGACGGAATCGTTCCCGCGCCGCGCGCGGCGCTCACGATGGGGATCGAGACGATCCTCGCGGCGCGGGCGATCCTTCTCGTCGCGACCGGACGCGGCAAGAGGGACGTCGTGGCCGCGGCGCTCGAGGGGCCTGTGACTCCGGCCTGTCCCGCGTCCATCCTGCGGCGGCATTCGGACTTGACGGTGATGCTGGATCGGGCCGCCGCCGAGAAGCTGAAGGCGGGACGCGGCGGTCGGGAAACGGGAAACGGGAAACGGGAAACGACGGGGACCTGAGTTTCCGTTTCCCGGCTCCGTCTCTCAGCTCTCCAGCGCTTTCCTCAGGTCGCCTCCCGTCTCTTCGAGGCGGCGGCGCGCCTGGCTCGCCGTCGCCTTTGTTCTCCCGATCAAGATGGCGGTCTTGACCTCGCCGTGCGCTTGCGAGAGAAGAGCTCGCGCGCGCCGCGGGGTCGTCTCCGTCGCGGCGGCGACGATTCGGACGCATCGGTCGCGCAGCTTCGCGGAGCCCGGGCGCAGATCGACCATCCAGGGTCCAAACACCTTGCCGGCGGACGCGAAGGCGGATGTCGTGATCTGGTTCAGCGCGAGCTTCGTCGCGGTGCCCGCCTTCAGCCGGGTGGACCCTGCCAGCACTTCGGGTCCGACGCCGAGACGGATGACGACTTCCGCCGCGCCCTCGAGACCCGGCGCCCCACTCGCCGTGATCAACACCGTCCGCGCTCCGCGACGCCGCGCCCGCGACAGAGCGCCGCGCACGAACGGTGTGACGGAGCTCGCCGAGACGCCGATCGCGAGGTCGCCCGGGGCAAGCCGGCGGGCGGCGCGATCTCCCTCATGCACCCGGTCCTCCGCGCCCTCGCGCGCCCGGAAGACGGCGGTCTTCCCCCCGGCGATCACGGCCCGGACGCGCCGGGGATCGGTGCCGAAAGTC
>DATNMZ010000060.1:0-4749 GCA_035602095.1 Thermoanaerobaculia bacterium | reverse complement strand
CCCACCGGAGCGTATCGTCCGCCAGACGGCGCGGTCCCCGGATGCTCGCTTGTGAACGCAGGCTACGGAAAACGCGGCCAGCCCGCAACTCCTGGCAGCGGCCAGAGGGAAGGCGAGGAGGAGCCTCTCCTTACGAAGTCTGGGTTCTCTTAACTTCCGTCAGCGCCCGCCGCCGCTCCCCCTGCCTGCGGTCCGCGCCGCGCCGGTCTTCGGAGGGGGGCGGGGCCAGGACGGACTCGAGCTCGGCTAAGAGGTCGTTCGTCGGGTCCTGGATGGACCCGAGGCTCCAGGCTTCGAGGGCTTCCGTCGGCATGCCGATCACGGCGTTCAAGGCGGCCGCGATGCGGCGCCCGTCGTCCACCGAGCGGGCGGCGGCGACGGCTTCGCCCGAGCCATCGAAAACGGCCTTCCCGATGGCGTACCAGGGCTTTATCGGCGATCTTGCGGAAGCGGAGGCGGAGTCGGTGTCCTCGTCCAGGGCGAAACCGAACGATGTCGCTTCCATCTCGGGCCTCCTCGGACTGCCGCGGATCGAACCCATTCTACTCCGGCGGGACGGCCGCCCGCCGCGCCCATAAGCACGCGGCGTGCCGGAAACCGGGGAAAAAGACGTCGGCACCCGGACCGTCCCGACCCTTTCGGCGCGTTGAAACGACGAGGCCGGAGCGGGCGAGGTCGGCGAGGTCTCGGCGACCCCCTCGGTGGCGCCCGGGCCTCGGGAGACCTCGCTCCCTAGCTGCACCCGCTCGTGGCTCCACAGTTCATGCACTTATAGCAGGAGGCGTTTCGCACCATGATGCTGCCGCACTCGTGGCAGGCGGGCGCGTCGGCGCTGGTCTCGAACGTCACGAGGGACTGGCTCGAGCCGCCCGAAGAGCTTCGCGCCACGACCGTCTGCGCCGTCACGGGCGCGGGCGACTCCGTCGGCATGTCGCGGGAGATCACGCCGATCGCTTCTTTCTCCTCCGCCGAGAGGAACTTCGAACCCATCCACTTGAAGATGTAATCCACGAGTGACTTGGCGATCGGGATTTCGGGGTTCTTCGTGAACCCCGCGGGCTCGAAGCGCATGTGGGTGAACTTGTTCACGAGCGCCTCGAGCGGCACGCCGTACTGGAGCGTCAGGCTGATCGCCGTCGCGAAGGAATCCATCAGGCCCGAGATCGTCGAGCCCTCCTTCGACATGCGCAGGAAGATCTCGCCCGGCTTCCCGTCGTCGAAGAGGCCGACCGTCACGTAACCCTCGTGGCCGGCAACGTTGAACTTGTGCGTGATTCCGCGGCGCTCGTCGGGGAGCTTGCGGCGGAATGGCGCCCCCGCGGGAGCCGCCGGCGGAACCGCCTTGCCGACGTACTCGAGCGACGTGCGCTTCTCCGGCGACTTGCTGTCCGACATGGACGCGGAGGTGTTCAGCGGCTGCGTGCGCTTGCAGCCGTCGCGGTAGATCGCGATGGCCTTCAGCCCCTGTTTCCACCCTTCCATGTAAACGCCCGCGATCTCCTCGGGGGTCGCGTCGGGCGGCAGGTTCACGGTCTTCGAGATCGCGCCGGAGAGAAACGGCTGCACGGCGCCCATCATCTTGACGTGGCCCATGTAGTGGATCGAGCGGGAGCCGTTCAATGCGCGGAAGGCGCAGTCGAACACGGGAAGATGCTCCGGCTGGAACCCCGGCGCGCCTTCGATCGTCCCCTTCGCGTCCACGTACTCGATGATCCGGGCGACCTCCTCCTCGGAGTAGCCGAGCCGCCGGAGCGCGAGCGGGACCGTCTGGTTGACGATCTTGATCGTGCCCCCGCCGACGAGCTTCTTGTACTTGACCAGAGCGAGGTCGGGCTCGACGCCGGTCGTGTCGCAATCCATCATGAAGCCGATCGTGCCGGTGGGCGCTAAGACCGTGACCTGGCCGTTCTTGTAGCCGTACTGCTTGCCGGACTCGATAGCGGCGTCCCAGACCGCCGTCTGTGCCTTCCAGAGCTCCGCCGGAACGCCCTGGTTGCCCGGGATCTTGAACGCCGCGTCACGGTGCATCTGCATGACGTTCAAGAAGGCGTCGCGATTGGGCTCGTAGGCCTCGAAGGGCTTCATCTCCGCCGCGATGCGCGAGGACTGCAGGTACGCCTCGCCGCACATCATGGAAGTGATGGCCGCCGCGTACGCGCGCCCCTCGTCGGAGTCGTAGGCGTGGCCGGTTGCCATGAGCAGGGCGCCGAGGTTCGCGTAGCCAAGACCCAGCGGCCGGAACTTCCAGGAGTTCTGCGCGATCGCCTCCGTCGGATAGGAGCAGTTGCCGACGAGCATCTCCTGCGCGCTGATCACGATGTCGCACGCGTGCCGGAAGCTCTCGACGTCGAACGAGCCGTCGTCCTCGAAGAACTTCATGAGATTCAAGGAAGCGAGGTTGCAGGCGGAATCATCCACGAACATGTACTCGCTGCACGGATTCGACGCGTTGATGCGGTGCGTGTTCTTGACGGGGTTCCACCGGTTGATCGTCGTGTCGTACTGCATGCCGGGGTCACCACAGACCCACGCGGCCTCGGCGATCTTTGCCATCAGGTCGCGCGCCCGGTGCGTGCTCGAGGGCTGCCCGGTCAAGACCTCCTTCGTCTGCCAGGTCGAATCCTTCTCGACCGCCTGCATGAACTCATCGGTGACGCGGATCGAGTGGTTCGCGTTCTGGTAGAAGATCGAACCGTACGCCTCCCCGTTGAAGGAGCCGTCGTACCCGGCGTCGATCAGCGCCCAGGCCTTCTTCTCTTCGTTCGCCTTGGCGAGGATGAAGTCCTCGATGTCCGGGTGATCGATGTTCAGGATCACCATCTTCGCGGCGCGGCGCGTCTTGCCGCCCGACTTGATCGCCCCGGCGAAGGAATCGAACCCCTTCATGAAGGAGAGCGGTCCGGACGCGGTGCCGCCGGCGGAGAGACCCTCGCGCGAGCCGCGGATCGAGGAGAGGTTCGAGCCTGTGCCCGAGCCGAACTTGAAGAGCATGCCTTCCGTCTTCGCCAGGGAGAGGATCGAGTCCATCGAATCGCCGCAGCTGTTGATGAAGCACGCCGAGCCCTGGGGATAGCGCTCGATCCCCACGTTGAACCACACCGGCGAATTGAAAGACGCGATCTGGTGAACGAGGATTGCGGTGAGCTCGTCGCGGAAGGCGTCGCGATCGGCGGACGTCTTGAAGTAGCCGTCCTTCTCGCCGTATCCCGTGATCGTGTTCGCGACGCGGCCGATCAGCTGCCGCACGGAGGTTTCGCGCTCGGGGGAGCCGGCGCGGCCGTGAAAATACTTCTGGACGACGATGTTTGTGGCGGTCTGCGACCAGGACTTGGGGACCTCGACGTTTCTCTGCTCGAAGATGACCTCGCCTTTCTCCGAGGTGATCGCCGCGGTTCGCAGCTCCCACTCGAGGGCGTCAAACGGCGAGATCGACGCATCGGAATAGACGCGCCGAAACGTCAGTCCCCGCAGGCTGCCCCGAGGGGCCGCGGCGGCGGGGTTCCCATTGCTCGCGGCGGATTTCTCTCCGACGCCCGTCCTGGTCTGCTTCTCCGTCGCGCTCATCCCTTCGCCCCCTCTTGTTCCGAGAGAAATGCTCCCGCCCCAGCAATAAAACCGCTGCCGACCTGCCTGATTCGCCTTTTTCGAATGTTTCGCGGACAGTCCGAAGCGTTTGTGAGATCAGGGTAAAACCGCCGTGAAGACGAGTCAAGCAAAAATACCAGATGTAGTGGTTTGGGCTAAAAACTGCACTTGGAATAGTGGCACGAGGCTTGCTGTTCTTAGTTGTCGTGAGCCAGGCAAAAACGGTCCACACGCCCCCCAGCATTCGCGAAAAATCAGTCTTCGAAGTGGACGATTCGCGCCTGGCGATCGGGGTTTTTTCGCGCCCGCTGTTGGAGGCCGAGGCCCGCGGTTTCGAGCAGGCGTGGGCGCGCGATCCGATGCCCGGCTTCGCCGAATTCGAGCTCGGCCGGGAGCGGATCTCCTTCGTGACCCCGCCGGAAAACGTGCCGATCGCGTGGAAGGCGATCGACCGGTTCCTGGCCTGCGCGACGGAAGACATCCGGCGGGCCTCGTAAAGCCCCAGAACGGCGGCCATTCGCCTTTTGAGGGATAATCGGGCGGAAGAAACCACAGAAGCACCGCATTTAGGATCGAGCCAAAGAAGGAGACCCTCGATGTCGTCCCCGAGTCTGGAAACTCCGTTGACCCCGATGTCGGCCCCGTCCGGCGAGAACAAGCCTTTGCTCTCTCTGACGGACGCGGCGGTCGCGAAGGTGAAATTTTTTGCCGAGACGATGCCGGACTCGCAGAACAAGCCCCTCCGGATCTTCGTCCAGGGCGGCGGCTGCTCCGGGTTCCAGTACGGGTTCACCTTCGACGAGAAGAAGCCGGACGACAACGTGCTCGAGCAGGGCGGGATCACGGTCGTGGTGGACCCCCAGAGCGCAATGTACCTGAAGGACGCCAGGGTGAACTACGTGGAAGATTTTCGCGGCGCCGGATTCGCCGTCGAGAACCCGAACGCGAGCGGCGGCTGCGGCTGCGGGAAGTCGTTCAACGCATAACGCGAGCCACTTGCGACGCAATTAAGCCCCGCGCGAGCGGGGCTTTTTTTTTGGCCCTGACGCACGCACACGATTCGCGCACTCATTCCAGCGTCCCGTAGGTGCGGCCCTCGCGGCCGCCCAGTCCCGGTGGTGCCGTAGGGGCGGCCCTTGCGGCCGCCCGCCCGGGGACCCGACC
>DATNMZ010000059.1:0-2029 GCA_035602095.1 Thermoanaerobaculia bacterium | reverse complement strand
GATGCGCGGCGGCTGGACCATTCCGGCCATGGAGGGGTCCCACTGATAGATGTGCTTGTCCGAACCGCAGACCGCGGTGGCGAGGACCCGGATCAGCACCTCGGCGGGACCGGGCTCCGGAACGGGAACCGTGCGCACCTCGGTTGCCTGAGGACCCGGCGCCGGCTTCGTCTTGACGACGGCAGTCATTTGGGACGGGAATCGGGAATCGGGAATGGGTAATCGATTGGTACGTGCAGGCGAGATCCGCGTTTTTGTCTTTCGAGATTTGGTCGACGGCGACCGCGAAACTCCTTTTCGCGAGGAGGATGCGCCCGCGTTTTTCCTTTCCCGATTCCCGATTCCCGATTCCCGATTCCCGACCACCGTTAGTCCCCCGCCTCGTCGTCCCGGACGTAACCGGCGCGCGCGCCCACTCCCGCCGCAACCGCCTCGAAGACGTCCACGGGCCGGACGTACCGGTCCACGACCGCGCGCGTCCCGGAAATCCTCAGGGTCTCGAAGAGGAATCGGAATTTCCTCTCCAGGCTGTCGGCGATCGCGTCCCGCGTGCCGATCGGGAGGTTCCAGAACTGCTCCTTGAACGCGCCGATCGCCTGCTTGCGGTTCTTGTAGAGAAACTGGCTCTGCGTCTCGCCCGGCTTCTTCTGATCGAGAAACCTGGAGAAGACCCACCGCTCGACCATACGGCGCAGCGGCAGAGGCAGGGCCGGGTGATCGAAGACCATGTTCTGGAATTCGGTCGCGAGGTGGATCTCCGCGCAATCGTGATCGGGAAAATGGCCAAAGAGCTCCGGAGGGAGCGTCGAAGCGCCGTGCTGCACCGCTCCGGCGAGCCCGTACTCCTCCCGCGCCACTTTGGAGATGCGTTCCAGGGTCTCGAAGTCGATCGCGACGCGCTGGACGGTGCCGTCCGGGCCGACGACTCCTCCGTGGGAGGACCCCGTCTGGACCGACACCTTGGAGATTCCGCGCAGGTCGCCGATCCGGTTGCGGTACCCGTCCATGTAGGCGCGCAGCTCTTCCGGGGTCGAGTTCTCCTTTCCCACTTCTCCGATCTCCCCTCCGATCGAGATGGGCATGTTCTCCGGCTCTCGTTTTCGGATGTACTCGGTGAACCGGGCGGAGTACCGGCAGTTGGCCTCCTGCTGCTCGGGAAGAGTCTTTTTCGACAGGTCGACGAGCGTCGAGGTGTCGATGTCGATCTGGAAGAATCCGGCGGGGATCGCCTCGTCGATGAGCGCCTCGATGGCGGCGACCTCGTTCTCGGGGTTCTCCTTCATCTTTTTCGGGTTCGTCTGGTAGTGATCGCCCTGCAGAAAGAGGGGGCCCTGCCATCTCTCCCGGATCGCCGCGCCGAGGAGAACGGCCGCGTACTCGCCCGGACGCTGGTCGGTGTATCCGATCTCGCTGCGGGCGATTTCGAAGACCAGGGCGCCGGCGTCGAGCGAACGGGCCGCGCGAAGGGCCGCCCGCATCGTGTCGTACGCGAGCATCCGGACGTTGACGGCGGGAACGGTGAAGCCGGATACCTCGCCCCGGCCCCGCGCCTCGTACAGCGCGAGGATCGACGCGGGCAGGATCTGAAGCTCGCGGGCGGCCTCGCGGATCGTCCGGCGCGCCGACTCGCGGACTTCGGGGTCCCCGAAGACCGCCGTCCAAACGAGACTGTCCACGATGTCTTCGCGAAACCGCTCGGCGTCCACGAGGCGAAGCGGCTCGCCGTGGGCGACGGTCTGCGACCGACGCAGAAAGTCGGCGAGCTCCTGGGGGGTCAAGAAGAGTTCCATCGTGCGTTGCGGCCGGGGATTCTATACGGGCGGGAAACGGGAAACGGGAAACGGGAGACGGTAGACGGGAGACGAGAGACGGGCTGGCTGACAGCTGATAGCTGAGAGCCAACAGCTCCCGTTCTCGGCTACTCTTCGCTCCATGCTCCTCCTCTCCCGGACGATGCACTTCAATGCCGGGCGCAGCCTCTGGCGCTCCGACTGGTCGCCGCAACGCAACCGGGAGGTGTACGGAGAGG
>DATNMZ010000058.1:0-5198 GCA_035602095.1 Thermoanaerobaculia bacterium | reverse complement strand
CGGCTGGGAACGGCTCGGTGCGACGTTCGCTCTCTTGGAAGGCTCGAGTTTCGGAGGCGAGAACGCGGGCTCCAACTCCTGGGTCGTCGCGGGATCGCGTACGCGATCGGGCCGCCCGATGCTCGCCAACGACCCGCACCTCGGCCTCCGCGCGCCGTCCATCTGGTACCTGGCCCGACTCATCGCTCCGGGCCTCTCCGTCGAAGGGGGGACGCTTCCCGGGTTGCCGGGAGTGGTGATCGGCCGCAACGAGCGGATCGCCTGGGGTCTGACCAACCTCGAGCCGGATGTGCAGGACCTTTACGTCGAGCGGCCGGATCCGGCGGACCCGTCGCGGTACATGCGGGCTGGTCGATCGGTTCCTTTCGAAACGCGGACCGAGATCGTGCGCGTGCGCGGCGGGGACGACGTCGCCCTCCGCGTCCGGACGACGGACCACGGTCCCGTCGTCACGGACGTCCTTCCCGGGGCCGATCGTCTCGGCGCTCCCGTGGCGCTGCGATGGACCGGACTCGATGCCGGCGACCGGACGGCGGAAAGCTTCCTGACGATCGACGTCGCGCGGAACTGGACGGAGTTCCTCGCGGGTGTCGCCCTTCTCCACTGCCCCGCGCAGAATTTCGTGTACGCGGACGCCGACGGCCACATCGGCTACACCGCTTCGGGGTCCATCCCGATCCGGCCTCGCGCGGACGGGCTCCTGCCCGTCTCCGGCGAGGGCCCGGACGACTGGGCGGGCTTCATCCCCTTCGATCGGCTCCCGCGGACGCTCGACCCTCCCCGTGGCTACGTGGTGACTGCGAACAACCGGGTCGTCTCCGATCGCTACCGATATCCGCTCTCCCGCGACTGGACCGAGCCGTACCGCGCGCGCCGCATCGAGGACCTGATCCTCGCGGTGCCGCGCGCAACTCCGGCCGACATGCGGGCATTCCAGCAGGACCGCGTCTCCTATCAGGCGCGGGAGCTCCTTCCCCTGCTTCTGGACACGCGCCCGGCGGACGGCGCCAGCCGCGCGGCCCTGGACCGCCTGCGCGGCTGGACGGGCGAGTTTTCCCCCGAATCCGTTCCCGCGGCGATCTACGCGGCCTGGTACACGGCGCTCTCCGCGATGCCCGAGGACGAGCTCAAGGAAGCGGCCGCGGATGGCGTCCGGTCGCGGTTTCTCATCGAGGCCCTCCGTTCCGATTCCCCCTGGTGCGACGACGTCCGGACGCCGCGCCGCGAGACTTGCGCGGACTTCAAGACGGCGGCGCTCGCGCGCGCCGTGTCGATCCTCCGCGCGCGACTCGGAAGCGATCCCAATCGCTGGCGGTGGGAGCGCCTGCACCGCGCCCGGTTTCCTCACGCGGCGTTCGACCAGGTGCCGCTCCTCTCGCGCCTCTTCAGCCTCGAGCGCGGCCAGGGCGGGGACGCGTCGACCGTCAACGTCGGCGCCTACCGCCGGGACGGGAGCTTCCAGATGCGGGACGGACCGAGCTACCGGCAGGTCATCGACTTCGCGGATCTTTCCGCGTCCCAGTACGTCCACACGACGGGCCAGTCGGGAAACCCGTTCGAGAAGGGATACCGCGATTTCCTGCCGCTCTGGCTGGAGGGACGGTACGTCTCAATCGGGCGGGAGCGGCCGGTGAAGATCCAGGAGCTGGTGCCTAGGTAGTCGTCAGTCGTCAGTTGTCAGTCGTCGGTTCTCTACCTCTCTGACATCGCTACGTGGCTCGTGTTCGGCATGTCGTCGCGCACTTTTCCGTCGCGCAGTCGCACGATCCGCCGCGCGTGCGAGGCGATGTCCTCCTCGTGGGTGACGAGGACGTTCGTGTTCCCGCGCGCGTTCAGCTGCTCGAAGAGCGACATGATCTCGCCTCCGGTCTGCGAGTCCAGGTTTCCGGTCGGCTCGTCGGCGAGGAGGATCGACGGATTGTTGATGAGCGCCCGCGCGACCGCGACGCGCTGACGTTGTCCGCCGGAGAGCTCGTTCGGCTGGTGCGACATCCGGTCCGCGAGGCCCACGGCCTCCAGCGCCTGGACGGCCCTCTCGCGGCGCTCGCGGCGCGGCAGACCCGAATAGACGAGCGGGAGCTCGACCTGCTGCAGAGCGTTCGTGCGCGGGAGCAGGTTGAACGTCTGAAACACGAAACCGATCTCCTGGTTGCGGATCGCGGCAAGCTCGTCGTCGGTCATCCGTGCGACCTCGCGGCCGTTGAGAACGTAGGAGCCCGACGTGGGCGTGTCCAGACATCCAATCAGATTCATGAGGGTCGACTTGCCGGATCCCGACGGACCCATGACGGCCACGTACTCCCCGCGGGCGACCCCCAGCGTGACGCCGGAGAGAGCATGGACCTGCTCCTGGCCCATCTCGTACACCTTGGTGATGTCCCGAATGTCGATCAGCATCGGCGTCGGACCGCCCCCAACCCCTTCATACGGTTTTTCCGGACGCGGGTTGCCGGATCCGCTCAAGACAGCAGCGCGGATAGGCCGGCCTTACCGAGGACGTAAAGCGCCCAGATCGTGAAAACGACACCGGCCGAGGATTTCTTCGAGACTCGGGCCGCCGCGGCGTATCCGATCGAGAGGAGGACGAGAGACCACAGAGAAAAGAGGTCGAGGGATTCCAGGAGGGAATGCAGGGCCGGGGACGATTTCTTGTCGACGAGGAAGCCGAGGTTCGACCGGAGAAGGTCTCCCATCGCCGTCGGATCGACAGTCTCCTGCTGCGTGAGAATCGCGAGCAGAACGAATGCGCCCAGCACGCCCGGAAGGAAGGCATGCGCCGTCGCTCCGAAGCCCTGTCGGAAGCCGAAGTCCCAGCCGAACGCCTTGAACGATGCCCAGTAAACGAGCGTGACCAGAAGGCAGATCAACGCCGGGGACACGGCACCGATGACGTTGTACAGCACGGGCGCCATCCGCTTCTGCCGCGCCACGATGCTCTGGATCCGTTCCTCCGGAACCGTCTGGCCCCTCTTCTCGAGCGAGGTCCGGATCATCCGATCGAAGTCGATTTTGGGCAGGAGGAAGGACGTCACGAGCAGCGACGCCGCGGTCCAGAGAAGGATGGGGAGAAGGAACCCGGGCCGCGCCGCGATGGACTCGAAGGTCGAAACGGGCGAAAAGAAAGCGCCGACGACGCGCGCCGGCGCGGAAACTGCCGGTCCGGGCGGGGGCGCAGTCTTGTCGGAAGGCTCCGTCATTTCACGGGCGGCGGCGGACCCGGCGGTGGCACCCCTCCCTCGACTTCCAGGACGGGCGGAGCGGATTCCGGAAGCCCCTCGACGCGGATGCCTTTCCAATCGAGGTTGTCCGCGAGCGCGAAGTGGTAACCGGCGAGCGCCTTGCGGTATATCGCGAGCGCCTGCTGTTCGAGCGTCCTCGCCGCGGAGAGGTCGCGCTGGATCTGGTTCACCTGGAACGTCGTGCTCATCCCATTGTCGAACTTTTTCTTCTCCGCGTCGAGATTTCTCTCCGCGAGCTCCCGGCCCTTCCCCGACGCGCCGATCTGGCGCTGCGCGGTGTCAATCGCGCGAGCCGCCGCACGGACCTCCACGACGACGTTCTGCTCCTCGGCGACGAGCCGCGCCCTGTCCGCCTCCCAGTTATACCGCGCGACCCCGGTGGCGCCCTTCGCACCGCGATTCAAGATCGGATAGGAGAAGTTCAGGCCGATCGCCCAGTTCTTGTTCCGCCGATGGAGAACGTCCTGGTACGTCTGGGAGAAATTCGTGTCCGTGACGACCGCGCCCGTGACCGGGTCGACGACGAGCCCGGCGAGGCCCCGCGAGCCGTAGCTGCCGGTCAGATTCAGCGCCGGCAGCGTCTGGTTCCGGTAATACTCGTACCGGAGGAGATCGCTCGCGACGGTGTAGGAAATCGACAGGATTTCCGGGCGGCGCCGAAGGGCGACTTGCGTGCCCTCCTCCAGCGCGATCGTGACCTGTTCGGTCGAGAGCTGGTCCGTCGGAATGATCGGGATGTTGATCTGCGCCGGATCGACGAAGTTCAAGAGGCGCTTCAAGCGGTCCTGGGCGTCCCCGATGAGTCCTTCCGCGGTGATGATGTCCTGCTGGGCGGTTGCGATCCCGACTTCCGTCTGCGTGATGTCGATCGGTGCGAGCGATCCGACGTCGATCTTGATCCGCGTGATCCGGTTCAATTCCGACGCGATTCGAAGCGACTCGCGTTTCACTTCGAGGTTCTGGAGCGCGTACACGAGGTCCCAGTACGCCTGCTCGACCGCGTTGACCGTCCCCTGGATGGAGCGGACGAGATCCTGATAGGCCGAGTCGCGCGAGTTCTTCGCAATCCGGATGAGCCAGGTCGTCGGCATCGTTCCGAAATTCCGCAGAAGGGGCTGATTCACCGACAGCGTCAGACCGCCTCCGTAGGACGGGTTCACCGTAGCGAACTGGTTGTTCGTCTTTTCCCGGGTGCCCGTGAAACCGAGCTGGAACGTGCCGCCGAAGGGGGTCAGCTGGGAGACGTTTCCCGAGAACGAGGTGTCGTCGAACACGCCCGACGTGATCGCGGATGCCGCCGGAATCTCGGCGTGAGACCGTCCGACGGCCGCCGAGATGAGCGGGTCGAAGATCCCTTTGTTCTGGATGATCAGATACTCGAAGGACTGGGCCGCGTTCACGGTCACGTACTGGTCCTCGTTGTTGTTCACGGCGATCGAGACGGCCTGGGACAGCGAGAGCGGGACTCCCTGGGCCGTCGAAGGCGGCAGAGAGACGGTCTTGCGCTGTCCCGGGTGGGCGGAGATGACGGTCGGCTCCTGGCCGGCCGCCGGGAAGGCGCAAAACGCGCCAAGAACGGCTGCGGCGGCGCGGGCCGCCCAGAACATGGCGAACCTCTTCATTCCGTTACTCCTTCGTCACCCCTTCTACGCAGGTTGGGGGCCGAATGTTTCGCGGCCGCGACGCTCTGTCACAGCCCGGGACTTCCATCGAGACCGGGGCGCATCATAAACCAGACGTCCGACATCCGGCGGCCGGACTCCCGGCCGGTGCGCCCTTCTCCGACTACGGCGTCGGCAGGCGAAGCTCTCCGGGGTAGAAGCAGGCCGCGAATCGTCCCGGCACGACCTCCGCGAGCGCCGGCGACTCTTCGCGGCAGCGCGGCCGCGCGATCGGGCAGCGCGGCGCGAACGCGCAGCCGGCCGGCGGAGCCGCCGCGGAGGGAGTCTCTCCCGCCAG
>DATNMZ010000057.1:0-6769 GCA_035602095.1 Thermoanaerobaculia bacterium | reverse complement strand
CTCCGACAGACCCCGGGAGAAGGGGGTCGCGCTGCGAAATCCCAGCCGCGCGAGCTTGGAGGCGTCGAGCGAATAGCGGCGGTCGTGGCCCGGCCGGTCGTTCACGAAACGGATCAGGCTCTCGGGCTTCCCGAGCTCGCGCAGCACCTGCCGCGTGATCGCGATGTTTTCCGCCTCGTTCCCCCCGGCGATGTTGTACGTCTCGCCGGGCACGCCGGCGTCCAGGAGGAAATCGATCGCGGCGGCGTGGTCCCGGACGTAGAGCCAGTCGCGCACGTTGCGGCCGTCGCCGTACAACGGGAGCGGCTGGTCGTCGATGGCGTTGGTGACGAACAGCGGGATGAGCTTCTCGGGGTACTGGTACGGGCCGTAGTTGTTCGAGGCGCGCGTGATCACGACGGGGACCTCGTAGGACGCCCAGTAGGAATAGGCGAGTCGGTCGCCGCCCGCCTTCGAGGCGGAGTAGGGGTTGCGCGGATTCAAGGCCGATTCTTCGGTGAACGACCCTTCCGCGATCGTGCCGTACACCTCGTCCGTCGAGATCTGCACGAAACGGCGGACACGCTGGCGCCGCGCCTCCTCGAGCAGCACGAAGACTCCGCGGACGTCCGTCTCGATGAAGGACGCGTCTCCCAGGAGGGAGCGGTCGACGTGGGTCTCCGCCGCGAAGTTGACGACGTCCGTGCAGCCCTCCATCGCGGTGCGGACCGCTACCGGATCCGCGATGTCGCCGAGAACAAAACGGTAGTTCGGGAGCCGATCGACGTCCGTCAGGTTCGCGGGGTTTGCGGCATACGTCAGCTTGTCCAGGTTGACGACCGCCACCCCGTTCCCCCGCGTCCCGAAAATGTGCCGGATGAAGTTGGACCCGATGAAACCGCAGCCTCCGGTGACGAGAACCTTCATACGATTCCGATTTCCGAGTTGTCGCCGATCAGGAAACGATGCACGCGCGGCCGCTCCGCCCCCGGATGGATTCGCACGTTCATGCCGATCAGAGAGTCCGCGATCCGTCCCGGGATGCGCTCCAGCTTCGAGCCCTCGAGCACGATCGAGTTTTCAATCTCGCAGCGTTCGACGAAGCAGTTCGGGCCGATCGCCGTGTACGGCCCCACGAAAGCGTCGCGGATCTCCGACCCCTCGCCGATGATCGCGGGTCCGCGGACGGTGCTCCGCACCAGTCGGGCGCCCTTTTCGAGAACGACCTTCCCCTCGACACGGCAGCCGGGATCGAACCCGCCGAGTCCGTTCGCCGAAAACGTGTCGAGGATGATGCGATTCGCTTCGAGCATGTCCTCGATCTTTCCCGTGTCCTTCCACCAGCCGGAGACGAGGTGAGCGTGGACGGACTTGCCGTGGTCGATGAGCCACTGAATGGCGTCCGTGATCTCGAGTTCCTGGCGGCCGCTCGGCCGGATTGCCTTCACGGCTTCCCAGATGGTGTCGTCGAACATGTACACGCCGACGAGCGCGAGGTCGGACTTCGGCTCTTTCGGTTTTTCCGTCAAGCGAAACACGCGCTGGCCGTCGAGCTCCGCCACGCCGAACTGCTCGGGATTGGGCACTTTCGCGAGGAGGATCTGGGAGTTGCACCCGATCCGGCGGTATTCGTCCACGAGCCCCGAGATTCCGTCGGCGATCAGGTTGTCGCCCAGGTACATCACGAACGGCTCGCCCCGGAGAAAGGACTCGGAGATCAGAACCGCGTGCGCCAGGCCCCGCGGCGCGTCCTGGTCGATGTAAGTCACTTTCGCGCCGAACCGGGACCCGTCTCCGAGAGCCGCTTGAATCTCTTCCCGCGTGTCGCCGACGACGACGCCGATCTCGTGGATGCCCGCGGCGACGATCGCCTCGACCCCGTAGAAGAGCACGGGCTTGTTGGCGACCGGAACGAGCTGTTTCGCGCGGGTATAGGTGAGCGGCCGCAGCCGGGTCCCTCTGCCGCCGGACAGGATGAGACCTTTCATCGAACGGCGATCATAACGGAGGGAGAGCGGCTCTCATTGTCCGAAAATCCGGTCGACGCTCTGATGGAGGTCGAGGAGCGTCCCGATCTCCTTCAGATTGATCACGAGGCGGATGTCTCGGCGGGGCGTCGGGGGCAGCCGGAGCTGCCGCAGCTCCAGGAAGATGGTGTAACAGGAACCGCGGTAGGCCACCAGAGACCGGTCCTCGAGGAGGAGGTTCTGGCGCGCGTCGTAATTCCACTGGGTGTCCACGCGAAGCGACTTCGAGAGCTCGACTCCGGCCGCGAATCGGAGCTGATCGGAATTCGGTGAAGCCGAACCCGCCGGAAGCGGGGCGGCGAGGACCGGCCGGCTCGCGTACCAGGTCGCATTCACGAAGCTGGTCTTCCAGGTATAGGCCGCGGACAGCGACGTGCCGGTCACCTGCGAAGCGCCCGCGTCGTAAGAGAGGCGCCCGTCCAGGTGGAAGCGGGGGTCGGGCGCGATCCGAAGCGTCCCCTCGACGGGGCCCGTCCGCGTCACCGCCGTCCCGAGAGTCCCCGTCGATCCCACGATGGGCTGCTGAGGGAGGGTGAACGCCCGCGTCTGAGAGACCTCGAGCGAGGCGATCTCTTCCGCCGCGCCCGCCTTCGGATCGGCCGAGCGAGCGAGGAGCCGGTTCACGATCGCGTAGCGGACCTGGTTCCGGCCGAGCTGCAGGTCGATGTCGTCGTAGGTCGGAATTTGCTCCGGGGCGCCGACCTCCGAGACGTACTCGTACTCGATCCGCGGCTCGATGACGTGCTTGAACTTTCCGAAGCGTCCGAGGGAACCGTCGTAGATGCGCGAAAAGGAGGGCCCGACGATCGACAGGCCGGCCTCGCCGTACTCGCGCGACAGGGACTGGCCGAGAAACCGCGTCTGAAGCGAGTCCGTCGAGTCGGACCATCCGGTCCATCGGCCGCCCGCCCGCGCCGTGATGGAGAGCCACGGAATCCGCTTCCACGGCAGCGACAGCGTCGGATGGATGTCCACCCGGCCGTAGTCGCCGCGCGGAAGGTTGGGGCCCCGGTTTATGTAGAGCCAGGAGACGGAAGACTCGAGAGCGAAGAAGAGAGGCGTCTGGCCGACGCGGGAGGTGCGGCGGTAGAACTCGATGCTCGGAAAGCGCTCCTGCGTGACTTTCGTGCCGAAGAACGTCTCGCTCCGCTCGAACCGGACGTTCAAGGAGTCGTCGCCGAAATTCTTCGTGAGAAACGCGCGCGACAGGATCTGGCGGGCGGAGTTGAGCGCGAAGGAGCGCTCCAGGTCCTGCAGGTACGCCTCGTCGGAGTAGTCGCGAAGCGCGAGGACGCCCCGGAATCCGCCCGGCAGGTCCTCGGAGACGTGGTCGAGCCGGTACTTCCAGCGGTTCTTCACCCGCCGGGTGTACACGCCGGCCGTCCCGTCGGGGAGGATGCAGGGCCCGTCGCCGCCGGACGGCTCCTCGATGGGCGGCACGCAGACGGTCGCGTCCCGGTCGTGGATCCCGTATCCCTGGAACACTCCGGCCGACTCGGGAGTCGGCGTCCACCGGAATTCTCCGCCGGCGCCGAAGGACCCCCGCGAGTAGAGGTCCACGTTGCTCGTCAAGTCCGTCGAGCGGCCCGTGACCCAGTAATGGGTGAGGCCGAGGTAGGCGCCCCGCCGCGTGCTGTATCCCGCCCCGGGAACGAGAAAACCCGTGGCCCGGTCCTCTTTCGTGGGCCAGATGAGATAGGGCGTGTAGAGAAGCGGAACGGACCGCGCCCAGAAGGAGACGTTCTTCATGCGGGCGTAGTCGTCGAGCGTCACGACCGCCTCGGAAAGGTGAAACGACCAGGAGGGCTTCGGCAGGTCGCACGCCGTGAAGATCCCCTCCTCGATGCGGTAGGTGGCTTCGCCGATCTTCTCGATGGATTTCGCAATCACGTGGTATGCCGGCGCGAGATCCGCCGTCGCGTTCTCCATCCTCCCGGTCTTCGACTCGACTCGATAGACCGCTCGATCGCCCCACATCCGCGTGGGCCCCTGGTCGATGACGACGTGGCCTTCGAGCGTCGCCGTCTTGGTCGGGAAGTCGTAGCGAGCCTTGTCCGCGGTGATCTTGACGTCCTGATACTCGATCAAGACGTCCTCCGATCCCTCCCAGAAGACGTCCTTTTCATAGTGGACGGGATTCTTCGTGGACAGCCGGACCTCGCCTCCCTTCTCGGGCACCCGGAAGCGGAGCTGGAAGTTCGGGCGGGCCTTGAACTGCGACTCGAAGGGGTCCGAGCTGCCGAACGGATCCTGAGCGATTGCCGCGGTCGAGACGAGGACGAAAAGGAGCGCGGCGGCGAGGAACCTGCCGGAGACTCCTCCCCCGGACAACCGCCGGATGCGGCCGGGCCTCACGCCGGGATCGAGGCGACGTCGGGGGCGACCCGGAACGCCGCCTCCGTGCGGGCGCGGACGTCCTCGGCGGTGGTCCCCGGCGCGAGCTCGATCAAGACGAGCTCCCGGCGCTGCCGATCCACGTCGAACACGCAGAGGTCCGTGATGATTCGATCGACGCAGCGAAGGCCGGTCAGCGGCAGCGTGCACCGGTGAAGGATCTTCGGAGCGCCCGACCGCGCCGCGTGCTCCATCGTGACCACGAGACGCCGCGCCCCGGCGACGAGATCCATCGCTCCGCCCATCCCCTTCACCATCTTGCCTGGAATCATGTAGTTGGCGATCGAGCCCTCCTCGTCCACCTGCATCGCTCCCAGGATCGAAAGGTCGATGTGTCCCCCGCGGATCATCGCGAAGGAGTCCGCCGAAGAGAAGTACGAAGCGCCGGGCTTAACCGTTACGGTCTCCTTCCCGGCGTTGATCAGATCCGGATCGACCTCGCGCTCGCTCGGATAGGGGCCGAGGCCCAGGATGCCGTTCTCCGACTGGAGAATGACTTCCATCCCGGGCGGAATGTGGTTCGCGACGAGCGTCGGCATCCCGATCCCGAGGTTCACGGTATAGCCGTCTCGAAGCTCGCGGACGGCGCGCCGGATGATGCCTTCGCGGTCGAGCATTGAGAGAAGTTATCAGTTGTCAGTTGTCAGTTGTCAGTTAGTTGTCAGTTTCGGTTCTGAGAACTGAAAACTGTGAACTGAAAACTGTGAACTACGTCCTTCTCACCGTTCGCCGCTCGATCCGCTTCTCGCGCGGGGCGACGACGACGCGGTGGACGAAGACTCCGGGCGTGTGGACGTTCTCCGGGTCGAGCTCTCCGACTTCGACGAGCTCCTCGACTTCCGCGATCGAGACGCGCCCCGCCGTGGCCGCCATCGGATTGAAGTTGCGCGCCGCCTTCCGGTAGACGAGGTTGCCCAGGCGGTCGCCCTTCCACGCCGCAACGAGAGAGTAGTCCGCCACGATCCCGCGCTCGAGGAGGTACTCGCGGCCGTCGAGCTCGCGGGTCTCCTTGCCTTCCGCGACGAGCGTGCCGACGCCCGCGGGCGTGTAGAACGCGGGGATCCCCGCGCCTCCCGCGCGCATCCGCTCGGCGAGCGTCCCCTGCGGAACGAGCTCCACCTCGAGCTCGCCCGACAGGAACTGGCGCTCGAACTCTCCATTTTCCCCGACGTAGGACGACACCATCTTCCGGATCTGCCGGCTCGCGAGCAGCAGCCCGAGACCCCAGTCATCGACGCCGCAGTTGTTCGAAACGACGGTCAGGCCGCCGACCCCCCGCCGCACGATGGCCGCGATCAGGTTTTCGGGAATCCCGCACAGCCCGAATCCGCCGACGACGAGCGTCGCGCCCTCCGGGATGTCGGCGACCGCGCCATCGGCGGAGGAGACGACCTTGTCGATCATGCCCCTTCGATCATAGCGGAGCGTCGAGAGCGCCGCGGTTCAGACCTTGCCCGCCACCGCGATGAATTCCACGACGTCCAGGTCCTCCGATGCTCCCGGGATCCGGCGCAGCCGGGAAAGCTTCGTCGCACCTTCCGGCGACGGGGCGAACCGGACGGTCTCGACCGAGCGAACCTCGAACCCGCACGCCTCGAAGAGGTCGGTCAAGGTCCGGCGCGTGAAGAAACGGACGTGAGTACCCGAGAGGATCGAATAGGGAACGTAGTCGAAACGCCCCTCGAGAAGGTCCGCAATGACCGACCAGTGCCCGACGTTCGGGACGGAGGCGATCACCGCGCCCCCCGCCGAAAGCCAGGGCCGCACTCGCAGGAGCGCCGCCGAAGGGTCCGGCAGGTGTTCGAGAACGTCGCCGAAGAGGATCGCGTCGAAGCGCCCCGGAAACTCCTCGGATATCTCCTCGAGAGGGACGGCGAGGACCCGATCGTAGGCGCGGGCCGCCTCGGCCGCATCCTCCGTGTCCGGCTCGATGCCCACGATCTCCGCGACTCCGAGCCGGCGCAGGGCAGAAGCCGTCGCGCCGTGCGAGCAGCCGACGTCGAGCACCGCGCGCGCGCCGGCGGGAACCTTCGCGGCGAGATCCTCTCGCGCCTGCCCGTCCATCGCGCCGTATCGGTGGAGGTACGCACCGGGGTCCACGACGACCCGCAGCGCGAGAGAGCGCGCGAGGGCAATCACCTCGTCGAGCGGGAGTGCGGGAGACAGCCCGGCGAGAGCGGCTCGGCGGGCGGCAAACACGGGCGAGCTCACTCCGGGACCCGCGGGACGCAAGTCCGCCGCCGAGGAAGCCACCGCGCGCGCCGCTTCGTCCAGGAGCGCCGGCGTGTGGTACGCGAACGGAGGATCTCCCCGGGCGTCCTCGCTCCAGGGCTCGTTGGTCACGGGGACCGAGAAATCCGCCTCCCCCG
>DATNMZ010000056.1:0-2787 GCA_035602095.1 Thermoanaerobaculia bacterium | reverse complement strand
CGAAAGCCAGGGATTGGGGTTCGCCTCGATCACGTAGACGTCCCCCTTCTCGGTCAGGCGCATGTCGATCCGCCCATAGTCGCGCAGTTTCAACGCCTGGTAGGCCGCGAGAGCCGTCTCGGAGAGGCGGCGCGTCGTGTCCTCGTCCATGTCCTCGACGGGCGCGGATTTCGTCACCCGGTAGGCGTGCGTCTCCTTCTCCCACTTCACTTCCGTTCCCGCGATCCGCGGCGTGCCTTCGGGAAGCTTCGAGAGGTCGAGCTCGACCAGCGGCAACGCTTCCGCGTTCCCGTTGCCCAGGACGGCCGCGTAGATCTCCCGGCCCTCGATGTACTCCTCGATCAGGGCCGGGGCGTCGAACTCCTCGTGGATGTAGTGAATCTTCTCCATCAACTCCTTGACGCTCCCGACGACGGAGCTCGCGTCGATGCCGATCGAGCCGTCTTCGGAGGTCGGCTTGACGATGAGCGGGAAGGAGATGTCGTGCGAATGGTCGAGCTTGCCCTTGTACGACGTGGCGAAGTACGGCGTGCGGATGTCGTGAAAGGCGAAGATCTTCTTCGCGAGCGCCTTGTCCTGGGCGAGGTAGAGCGCATGGGGACCGGCCCCGGTGTAGGCACGGTCGAGCAGGTCGAGGTAGGCGGCGATGTTCATGTCCTTGGTGTCGTCGCCCGCATAGGACTCGGTCAGGTTGAAGATCAGGTCCGCGTCGCAGCGCGCGACGGCCGCGAGCGACTGAGACCGCCCGTCGAGCTGGACATACGACGGCTGGTGTCCGAGCTTGTCGAGCGCGTCGAAGACCTCCTCCCGGTCCGGCTTCTCCCGTTTCTTCTTCCGCCGCGG
This sequence comes from Thermoanaerobaculia bacterium, assembly GCA_035602095.1. Taxonomy (GTDB): domain Bacteria; phylum Acidobacteriota; class Thermoanaerobaculia; order UBA5066; family Gp7-AA6; genus JALYUA01. Next base: position 1,944 of record DATNMZ010000056.1, on the reverse strand, counting down.
CTTGCGGGCCTTCCCCTTCGGGGCGGGAGCCTCCTCGGGCTCCGGCGGGGTCGTCTCCGCGTCCTCCCAGACGTCGTAGAGCACGGCCACCTTCGGCCTCTCTCGGTTGATGTTGCTCATGCGGTCCTCCGCGTCACGGCTGGACGAACTTTCCCCGGGTCAGGTAATTCATCGCGAGAGCGGTCGCATAGACCGTCACCTCGGTCAGGTGCTCCCTCTCGCAGCGCACCTCCGCGAAGAGCCCGAGCTCGCCGACGCGCCCGGCGATCGACTCGACGATCTCCTTGACGAGGGGGCGGGCGACGCCCGTCCAGTAGGCGATCTTGTCGACGATCGCCTTGCGGTTCTCCCGGAGAAGATCCACGGCGGGCCGCACACCCTTTCGACGGCGGCGCGACACCTGGAAGATGTCCGTCAGGTCCGTGTCGAGAGGAAGATCTTCGACGGAAGCCTTCTTCTCCTCGGTCTTTCCTTCGTAGAAGTCGGCGACGGTCGTATCCATCTCATCCACGGTGATGTCTGTGGCCCCGCGTTCGCGCACCGGCGCCAGATCGCGGACGCGCCGGGCGACGCGATCGATGTAGCGGAGCTTCGCCAGGGCGGGCCAGCCGCGGTATTTGCGCCGCCACTGCGATCCGGGCGTCAGCCAGACGGCGAACGTCTCCGCGAAATCCTCGTCCGGGTGCTTCTGCGCATACCAGCCGGCGATGTGCCGCACGAACCGCCGGGAGAACGGAACGGGCCGATAGTCGTCCCGATAGGCCCGGCGGAAAGGGCCGAAGAGGTCCCGCCACTCCGGGGTCTTGTACAGCTCGTAGGCATAGTTGAAGGCGTGTCCCGCCTCGTGCCGCAGGTACATGAGGATCTCCCGCTCGTCCTCCAGGTCGTTCATCTCTTTCTCGAGGCGCGCAAGCTTCGGGTCGGCGAGATAGAACGGGATCCCGATGACCGGCTCGCCGGACGGGCAGCCCCATTCGTCGGTCAGGTAGCAGGCGGGGCGAAAGCGTTTCAATCCCTTCCGCTCGAGCTCGCGGGTGAGCTTCGTCACGTAGCGCTCGAGCGGAGAGCCTTCGAGTTTCAGACCGAGCTCTTTGATGGGCTTGGTCAGGATCTCCTGAACGTCGGGAGGAGCTTTTTCGAAAGCGCGCAAGGATGTTTGATCAGGGTAGCATGGACGAGTAGTTCTCAGTTGTCAGTTGTCAGTTGTCAGCTCTCGGCTCTCGGCTCTCGGCTCCCGGCTCTCAGTTCTCGGTCGAAACTCACGCATGGCTCACAGTTACGGAATACGGCTGATAGCTGATGGCTCAAAACTGATAACTGATAACTGATAACTTCCAGAGCTACAATTCACCGAGGAGGCTTCATGCCCGACTGCACGATTCGCGTGAACCCGAACGGACCGTATCGCGTGACCGGCCCGGCGCGGCTCATCGATCCTCAGGGCAACGAGACCGTGATCGAAGAAGGTCGCGCCGTTTCGCTCTGCCGCTGTGGCGGCTCCGTCAACAAGCCGTACTGCGACGGGACGCACAGCCGGATCGGATTCCAGGCCGCGGAGGCCGCGGTGCAGAAGTCGGGAGCGTAGCGAAGCACGCGTCCGCCCGCAGCGGCACGCACACATCGATGTCTCTCCTCCTTCCAATTCTTTTCCTGGCCGCCTTCTCGCAGACGACGCCCGCCGCCTCCGCTCCCGCGGCCGCCCGCACCTCGGCGTCTCTGTCGGTCGACCTCGACGGGGACGGGACGGCGGAGTCCGTCACCGCGGTCTTGCGCGGGAAGAAGGTCCGCGTCGAAGTGCGATCCGGGAGCTCGCGCAAGGTGCTCGCCGAGGCGAGCCCGCCCGTGCCCGCGAACGGCGCCGGAGAGGTCTCGCTCTCGGCGGGTTCGCTCGGCAGTGCGGGAGCGCTCCTCGAGGTGATCACGCAGTCGCCGACGCAGGAATGC
>DATNMZ010000055.1:0-2795 GCA_035602095.1 Thermoanaerobaculia bacterium | reverse complement strand
TCCTCAAGGGGCAGCTCATCGGCGGCATTCTCGGCGCGGGCGGGGGTCTCTTCGCCGGCATCCTTGCGGCGCGGGGGCGGAGGCAGAGGCCGGTCGCCACGCCGTCCCCCGCGGCTCCGCGCCCTCCCTCAGCCTAGCCGGGGACTAATGCGCGCCGCGTAATCACGCCGATCGAGACGTCGTCCTCGGGAAGCGCGCCCCCGCAGAAAGCCTGGACCTCCTCGGAGAGCGCTTCCGCGAGGTCCGCCGCGGAGAGCCCGGCGCCGGCGCGCGCGGCCGCCTCGATGCGCTCGTCTCCGAAGTCCGCGCCGTCCGGCCTCCGCGCTTCGGACACGCCGTCCGAGTAGAGGAGCAGGCGATCCTGCGGCGCGAGGCGCCCCGACTCGACCCCCCAGGAAAGCGGCGCTCGGATGCCGAGCGGATAAGCCCCCTTCCCGATCCGATCCTGCACCTTCCCCGAGCCAGACAGCCGGAGGATCGGGGGGTGCCCCGCCACGGACGCGGCGAACGTTCCGTCGGGCGAAAGGAGCAGGTACACGCAGCTGAAGAAGGCGCGCGACCCGCCGGTGCGGCAGAGGATGCGATTCAAGGTCGCGAACATCGACTCGGGCCGCGGATCGACCTCGAGCTGAGTTCGAAACGCGGCGTGCGCGACTGCCATGACGAGGCCCGCGGCCATCCCGTGGCCCGACGCGTCTCCGAAGAGCACGCCGAGGCGGCCGTCGGGAAGCGGAACGAAGTCGTAAATGTCGCCGCCCACGGTGTTCGCGATCCGGTTGTACGCGCCGAGCTCCCATCCCGGGAGAGACGGAAGCGTTCGCGGGATGAGGCTCGCCTGAAGGTCCCTGGCGAGCTCGAGCTCGTCGCGGTAGTTGATCTTGTCGACGAGCTCCATCGCGAGCAGGAGGACGAGGACAACGAGGGCGAGGAAGAGCCAGCCGTTGTCCCAGTAGAGGTGGTACTCCGTGGTGCGAACGATCCCGTGATCCGTGTGCGTCGTGGTCCAGTACGCCGGTCCTTCCATGGAGAAGAGGAGGCAGAGGAGCGCCGCCGCGAGGAGGACGCGGCGGGCCGGAGCGAGCCGCTTGGCAAGCCCGAAGAGGACGGCGTTGGTGGTCCGCAGGTAGCGTCGAAAGCGGTTGGTTTCTCTCTCGATCTCCTCGCTGTGGTCCGCCGTGAGCCTCGCCCGCGCGTGCCGCCATTCGTGCGCGTAGAGACCCGAGAGGTCCTTGCGTCCCACCGATTGGAAGGTCGACCGCACGAGGTCCAGCCAGTCCCGTCCGGAGGGCATGGGAGAGATCGTAGCTTGGACGCCGCGCTCACCGCTTTGCGCGGAACGCTTTCCAGCGGGAGAGCGGCTGGCGCGTATATCGCAAGAGGAAAGGCGCGCCGGGCGCGGCGGGGAGGATCGCCGCTCCGGGAGCATTTCCGAGGCGGGAGGCCTTCGAAGGAAATGATACGGTCGGAAGTGGCTATGGTGCCGAGCCGGGTCCGGACCGCGCGCCTCCTCGCGGTGGCGGCGGACGTCGTTCAGATCGCCCTCGCTCCGCTCTTCGTCGGAGGCGCGGCTTCTCCCGTCAACGACGTGCTCGACCTGGGCATGGCGGCCGCGATGACGTGGCTGGTCGGCTGGCACTGGGCCTTCCTGCCGTCGTTCGTCGCCGAGCTCGTCCCCGGCCTGGATCTGATTCCCACGTGGACGGCGGCGGTTTTCTTCGCCACCCGCGGGCAGGCCGGGACGGTGTCGAATGCGGCCCGCCCGAATGCGATCGACGCGGAGGTCGTGTCCTCCGGTCCCGCTTCGACGGCGCCTCCGCGCGGCTAGCGGCGGGAGGAGGGGGCCGCCCACCCCGGGGCCGCGGTGACCTCGCCGCCGAGAGCGCGATCGAGCGCGGCGCGGGCGAGGAGGCGGGTCGAATCGAGGGTCGGCAGCGGCGACTCCTCGGGGCGCACGATCAGCGGGATCTCCGTGCAGCCGAGCACGGCGGCGTCGCAGCCCTGCTCGCGCAGTTTCGCGATCTCCTCCAGAAACATTCGTCGCGTTCCGTCGGTGAAAACGGCGTTGACGAGCTCTTCGAAGATCGCGCGGTCGACCGCGGCGCGCCCGGCTTCGGAGGGCAGGCGCATCTCGAAGTTCCGGCGGGCGAGCGTCTCGCGGTAGACCGGGCCCTCCATCAGGTACCTCGTGCCGAGGACCCCCAGGCGGCGGAACCGGCGGCGCTCCGCCTCGTCCGCGACGACCTCGGCGATGTGCAGCCACGGGAGCGGCGAGCGCGGGAGGAGCTCCGGGAAGGCCTGGTGAACCGTGTTGTCGGGGCAGATGGCGAACGCGGCGCCCGCGCGCGCGACCTCCATCGCGCCGTCCAGGAGCAGATCGGCGACCCCGCTCCAGTCGTTCCGGCGGATGCATTCCATGTGGCGCGCCATCGGAATCGCCGACAGCGTGATTCGGGGATGATCGTGCGGGCCCAGGCGCGGGATCGCCTCCAGGCAGATCGTCCGATAACACAGCGCGGCGCCCTCCGCGCTGCACGCGACGATGCCGATGTGGCTCGGCGTCACCGGTTCACCCGCGTCCGCGGCGGCGGCGGCATCCGTATCGCCATCGCCGAGAATTCTATGAGGGACAGTCCGGCTCGCCTACCGAGTAAGTCCCGGCTCGCCTCTGGGATGAGCTTGTTCGCGCCACGATAGAGAGGCGAGCCGGCACGATTCTTACCTCTCCACCCGCGCCAGCGGGGGGAGAGGAAGGGTGAGGGGGGCAAGCCGCACTCACTCGTTCGCACACCGACTTC
>DATNMZ010000054.1:0-11231 GCA_035602095.1 Thermoanaerobaculia bacterium | reverse complement strand
CCTCCCCGTCTTCGAGCATCTTTTCCACGTGACCACCGACATCCGGCTCCTCGAGCTCTCCAACCAGAACCTGCCGCTCCTGCGGACGCTCGCCCTCGAAGCGCCGGGCACCTACCAGCACTCCCTGGTGGTCGGGCATCTGGCCGAAGCGGCGGCCGAGGCGGTCGGGGCGGATACGGTGCTCTCGCGGGTGGCGGGTTACTACCACGACATCGGCAAGACCAAGATGCCCGACTACTACATCGAGAATCAGCCGAAGGGAGCCAACCGGCACGACCGCCTCGAGCCTTCGATGAGCGCCCTGGTGATCGCGCTCCACGTCAAGGAGGGCGTCGACCTGGCGAAAAAGGCCCGGCTGCCGGATCAGCTCGTGTCCGCGATCCGGGAACACCACGGGACCAAGTTGATCCGTTACTTCTACCAGAAGGCGCTCACGAAGTCGGGCCCGGAGACTTCGCCCGTGCGGGAAACGGAATACCGGCACCAGGGACCGCGCCCGGCGACGCGGGTGAACGGCATTCTCATGATCGCCGATGCCGTCGAAGCCGCGTCGCGCACCCTGATCGATCCGACGCCGGCGAAGATCCGGGCCATGATCCAGGCGATCGTGGACGACTGTCTGCGCGACGGGCAGTTCGACGACTGTGACCTCACGATGCGCGACCTCGCCATCATCGTGGACACGCTCGAACGGACTGTCTCGAACATCTTCCACCACCGGATCGACTATCCGGGCTTCGAGTTCAACCGCGGCTCCCGTCGTCGGGCCGCGGAAACGAGCACCTTCGAGGCGGCTCTCCCTCGGCCTGCCGGGCCGCGCGCGTTCGAATCCCGGTGAGATGTGAAATCCAATCGAGCGCCCGGGGAGCCCCCCGGCCCGCCCGGGTCCGGGCGCTCCTTTCCCGCGTGGCGCGAATGACGGCACCCCGGGCCCGCGAGGTTTCCATTCTCTTCTGCGGCGACGCGCGCATGCGCGGCTTAAACCGCCGCTATCGCGGGATGGACCGCTCGACGGATGTGCTCGCGTTTGCGCCGGACGCCCGGCCGGACCGATCCTTCCTGGGGGACATCGTCGTGTCGGTCCCGTACGCGCAACGGCAGGCGCGGCTCCGGGGCGAGCGCGCGTCGCGGGAGATGGATCGCCTTCTCGTGCACGGGTTCCTCCACCTTCTCGGGTACGACCACGAGACGGACAACGGGGAGATGGAGGCGCTCGAAGCCCGTGTCCGAAAACGCCTCGGCATTACGGATTCGCCATGATCTCGCTCGTCGTCGCCGGCTTCTGCTACCTGGCATTCCTTCTCTTCGAGACCTTCGCCCTGGCGCTCGACCGCCTCTCTCCGATCCGGCTGCGTGGGCTTTTCGAGGAGCACCCGGAACGGGCGCGGATCTTAGCCGGCGCGGGAGAGATCGAGATCACGCGGACCACGACGAAAGTTCTCGTCCAGATCCTGCTGCTCACCGGCCTGCTGACGGTCGTCCATGCGTTCGCGGGGTTCGGAATCCACCCTCCCTGGGCGTGGGGAGGCGGCGTCTTTCTCCTGGGCTGGCTCGTCACGGAGATTCTCCTGCTTCGCTCCGGGGCCAAGACGGACCCCGAGAGAATCGTCGCCAAACTGCTGCCCACGATCACCGCGGCGTCCTGGCTCCTCCTGCCGGTCGCCATTCCGGTACGCAAGATCTTCGGGACCCGGGAACGCCCCGACGTCCCGCCCGCGACGGAGGAGGAAGTGCAGGCGTACATCGACGTCGGCCGCGAGGAAGGCATTCTGGAGAAGGAGGAGGAGAAGCTGCTGCTCTCGATCGTCGACTTCGGCGACACCCGCGTCCGTGAGGTCATGACCCCGCGCACCGACATCGTGTCCATTGACGAAGCGGAATCGTCCGAGGCCCTCGCGGACCTCTTCACTTCGACGAAGTACTCCCGCATCCCCGTCGTGCGCGGGTCGATCGACAAGGTCGTGGGCTGGGTCCACGTGAAGGACCTCTTCGAGGCGATGCGGCGGGGTGGATTGCGTGGAATCGCCGACATCCTGCGGCAGGCCTACTTCGTTCCCGAATCGAAGAAGGTGTCGGAGCTACTCCGCGAGTTTCAGCGCCGCCACCTCTGGATGGCGATCGTCGTGGATGAGTATGGCGGGGTCTCCGGGCTCGTCACCGTCGAAGACCTTCTCGAGGAGATCGTCGGAGAGATCTGGGATGAGCACGAGGACGAGCGCGAGGCCGTGACGCCGGCGGGCGACCATGCCTTCTCCGTCTCCGGCAAGGAGAACATCGCCACGGTCCGGGAGCTCTTCGGTCGCGGCCCGGAGGAAGAAGAATTCTCGTCCCTGGGCGGCTTCCTCGCGGCCCGCCTCGGGCACATTCCGCGGCCGGGCGAGATCCATCGGGAGTCGGATCTTCTCTTCACGGTGGAGGAGGCCGACCGGCGGCGCGTCCATCGCGTTCGGGTGGAACCCGCCGTCCCGGTGGCGCCGGAGTGACGTTCCGCGCCGGCGAGGTCGCCGTCGTAGGGCGGCCCAACGCGGGCAAGTCCACGCTGGTCAACCGCCTCGTCGGGGAGAAGGTCGCCATCGTCTCGGACAAGCCCCAGACCACGCGCAAGCGCATCCTCGGGATCGCGCGGAGGGAGGGCGCGGAGATCGCGCTCGTCGATACTCCGGGAATCCACCGGCCGGAGCATCGGATGAACTCCGCGATGGTGCGCGATGCGACGGATGCCCTGGCCACCTCCGACCTGGTGCTCTGGGTCGTCGACGCGGCGGACCGGCGCGGGAAGGGGGAGGAGTTCCTGCTTCGGCTCCTCGCCCGCGCGGAGAAGCCGGCCATCCTGGCGTTGAACAAGACGGATCTGGTCGACAAACCGGCGCTGCTCCCGATGCTGGCGGGTTTTTCGGCCCGCTTCCCCTTCCGGGACATCGTCCCCATCTCGGCGGCCACCGGCGACGGCGTCGAGCGGCTCGCGTCCCTTCTCGCGCAGGCGCTTCCGGAAAGGGCCGCCGCCTATCCCGACGACTTTCTGACCTCGACCCCCGAGAGCGAGTGGATCGGGGAGGTCATCCGGGAGAAGCTCCTGGAGCGCACCCGGGAGGAGCTCCCGTTCGCGTCCGCCGTTCTGGTCGAATCGGTCCGCGAGGACCCGGCCAGGAACCTGACGATCACGGTCGCCTCGATCGTCGTGGAGAGAGAGGGCCAGAAGGGGATCCTCGTGGGCCGCGGAGGCTCGATGATTCGGGAGATCGGGACGGCGGCCCGGTTGGAGCTCGAAGCCCGGTCCGGGCGCCGCCACTTCCTGGAGCTGACCGTCCGCGTGCGCCGGGACTGGCGCGAGGACGAACAGTTCTTGTCGAGGCTGGTGGGTAGAGGGCAGTAGCCCTCAGGTGGCAGGTGGCAGGTGGCAGGTGGTGGGTATCCCTGACGCTTTGGCGTACCGGGAACTCAGGGCTGATAGCTGAGAGCTAGGCTCCTCGCACCGCTCGTCGCAGCCGTTCCGAAAGGTCGCCGAGCGATTCGGCGATCGATTCCCGGAGCCGGTCGAACTCCTGGGAGAGGCGGTCCTGCGAGGCAGCCCGCTGGCCGTGAGCCTCCAGGAGCGGACCCAACTGCGTGCGGATGTCTTCCGCTTCGCGGCCGCTGTTCCCGATCTTTTCTTCGATGCTGCCCCGGAGCGACTCGATCTCGCTGCGGATGTCGTCGGCCTCCCGGAGGCTCTGCCCCGTCTTTTCGTGCAAGGCGGCCTCGAGCGCTTCGAGCTGGGCTCCGATCGCCGCGAGCTGCTGCTGGACTTTCTCCCCGCGCTCGCCGAGACTCGCGAGGGCCATCGAGACGTCGTCCTCGGAAGTCCGCTGCCGTTTTTCGCCGGCCGCGAGCCGTTCCCGGATCGCTCCCATCTTCGTCTCGGCCTCCTGCCGGTCCTGGGTCTCCCGGGCGATCTCTTCGAGCCTCTCGGCCAGCGATTGCTGCTTTTCGGCCAGAGACGCCTCGAGCGCTCCGGCGTCGCGCTCGAGCTGGCCGAGCCGGGCGGAGAGCTTCTCTGCCTCTTCCCGCGCGCGCTGGCGGTCTTCACGGTCCCGCGCGACCTGACCGAGCGCCTCCTCGAGCTTCGCCTCCAACGCCCGAACCCGCTCCTCCGGGACGCCGGGCGGGGCGGGAGGGCGAGCCGGGGACGGGACGACCGGCTGACGCGCCGTCGTCGCGGAGACGCGCGCAGCGGCCGGCGGGGAGGGGCGCACCACCTGAGTCGTCGGCGGGGCTTTCGGGGCCGCCGAAGGACCAGGACTCGCCGAACCCTCGAAGGCAAACGGCGCGTCGGCTTCCGCCTGCCCGGGCTGCGCCCCGGATTCCGCCGCCGTCTCGCCCGTGTCGAAAGGGGCCTCCTCGGAGAAGGTCGGCACGAATGCGTGCGGCCGATCCTCCCGCGGAGCCGGCGACTGCCCGGCCGGCGACGGCGCGCCGGCGAGCAACGAGTCTTTCCAGGACAGCAGATCGTCCGGCTCCCGGCGGACTCTTGCCGGACCGGCTTCGGGCTTTTTCCCCTGCAGGCGGCGGAGCAGATCGACAAAGGTCAACTTCGAGATCAGCTTGAAGGTCTCCGTCACGCCCCGCCCGGCGCTCGCGACCGCTTCTACGAACGGATACGACGAAAGGCCGAGGGCCTCCTGGAGCGCGTCCAGAGACAGGATGTCCGTCAGGTCGCGCTTGTTGTACTGGACGACGATCGGGATTCCCTCGAAGGAGACGCCGTTTGCCTTCAGGTTGTCTTTCAGGTTCTGCCAGCTCTCGAGGTTCTTGGGGAGCGCCGTCCACTGAGAGTCGGCGACGAACACGATCCCGTCGGTCCCCTTGAGTACGACCCGGCGCGTCTCGTTGAACGCGGTCTGGCCCGGAACGGTGGCGAGCTGGAACCGGATCTTGTAGCCCTTGATGTCGCCGAGCTCGACGGGGAGGAGATCGAAGTAGATCGTCCGGTCGGTCTGCGTGGCGAGATTCAAGAGCTTGCCGACGGTCGCGGGGTCCAGCCGCTCGTGGAGGAGTTGAAGATTGGTTGTCTTCCCCCCGAGTCCCGGACCGTAATACACGATCTTGGCGCTCAGCTCGCGCGTGGCGGCGTTGTAGATGACCATGTGATTTTTCTCAAATTCTAACCCGATTCCTCCGATTTTGCCCGTCGGAAGCGCAGTTTTCCCGGGCCCCCGGTCTCCTTGACGGAGGCCGGGGCAGCCCATAGACTGCGCCGACGTTGGCTGAAACGCTCGTCAAGAAAGCGCGGATCCTGGACAGCGAACGGATCCGCCGCATGATCGACCGCATGGCGCACGAGATCGCGGAGCGCCACAAAGACCTTCCGGACCTGGCGTTCATCGGGATACGCACCCGGGGCGTCCCCCTGGCAACCCGCCTGGCGCAGCGTCTCGGGGAGCTCGTCGATCGGCCGTTCCCGGTGGGGACTCTCGACATCACGCTCTACCGCGACGACCTGTCGATGGTTGCCCCGCAGCCACTGCTCAAGAAGACGGAGATCGACTTCGACTTGAACGGCCGCGCGGTCCTGATCTGCGACGACGTCCTGTACACCGGCCGGACGATCCGAGCGGCGCTCGACGGCATCATCGACCTCGGTCGCCCTCGCGCGATGCGGCTCGCCGTGCTGATCGACCGCGGCCACCGCGAGCTCCCGATCGAGGCGAACTACGTCGGCAAGAGCGTCCCGACGGCGGGGCGCGAAGTCATCAAGGTCATGTTTCAGGAGACCGACGGCACGGACGAGGTCTGGATTCTGGAGAAGTCGGCTTGAGAGGCCGGGCTCCCGGCCCGGAGACCGCCACCCGGCTCCCTTCCCGCTCTTGAGCCCGCTTTCGCGATCCCGGTGACCACGACGGCGACTTCCCTCCGATCCAAGGACCTGCTCGGGATCGAGACGCTCGCCCCGGAAGAGATCGCGTTGATCCTCGACACGGCGGAGTCCATGCGGTCGATCGGACAGCGCGAGATCAAGAAGGTGCCGGCGCTGCGCGGCCGCATGGTCGTCAACCTCTTCTTCGAATCCTCGACGCGGACCCGCTTCTCGTTCGAGACGGCGGAGAAGTGGCTCTCCGCCGACTCGCTCTCCTTCGCCGCCAAGGGGAGCTCCGTCGAGAAAGGGGAGTCGCTCCTCGACACCGCGCGGAACCTTCAGGCGATGGCGCCCGATCTGATCGTGATCCGGCACGAAACGCCGGGCGTCCCTCATTTCCTCGCCCGCAATCTGAAGGCCGGCGTCGTCAACGCCGGCGATGGGGCGCACGAGCATCCGACACAGGCCCTTCTCGACGCTCTCACGATCCGGCGGCGCTTCGGCCGGCTCGAGGGGCTGCGGGTCGCGATCGTCGGCGACCTCGCGCACTCGCGGGTCGTGCGTTCGAACATCTGGCTGCTGACGAAGATGGGCGCGCGCGTCGTCGTGTGTGCGCCGCCGACGCTCATGCCGCCGCGAATCGAAGAGATGGGCGTCCAGGCCACGACCGACTTCGACGAGGCACTCGCGGAGGCCGACGTCGTGATGATGCTCCGAATGCAGCTCGAGCGGCAGGGCGCGTCGCTCTTCCCGTCGTCTCGCGAGTATTTCAAGCACTACGGGCTCACGGCGGCGCGGCTGGCGCGCGCCCGCCCCGACGCGGTCGTCATGCACCCCGGACCGATGAACCGCGGGGTCGAGATCTCCTCCGAGATCGCGGACTCCCCGCGCTCGCTCATCCTGGAGCAGGTCTCCAACGGCGTCGCCGTCCGGATGGCGGTGCTCTACCTGCTCCTGACGGGGCACGGCTGGGAGGGGGAGGCGTGAGTCTGCTCCTCGTGCGCGGCGGGCGGGTGGTCGACCCGCGCTCACGCCGCGACGGTATTTTCGACATCGTGCTCGACGGCGAGCGGGGCACCATCCAGGAGATCGGAGAGCGCCTCACCCTTCGGAAAGCCGAGGAGATTGATGCATCCGGCCTCGTCGTTCTGCCGGGCTTCATCGATCTCCACGCGCACCTTCGCGAACCGGGGCGCGAGTATGCGGAGACGATCGCGTCCGGCCTCCGGGCCGCCGCGGCCGGCGGGTTCACCGCCGTCTGTGCGATGCCGAACACGGACCCGGTCGTCGACAATCGCGCCATCGCCGAGTTTCTGGTGTCGAAGGCGCGGGGCGCCGCGGGCACGCGGCTGTATCCGATCGGCGCGATCACGAAGGGGCAGCTCGGGCGGGAGCTCGCGGAGTTCGGCGAGATGCAGATCGCGGGCGCCGTCGCCCTTTCGGACGACGGAAAGTGGCTCGCCGACGGCGCGCTTCTCCGGCACGCCTTCCAGCACGCGAGCCTTTTTGCGCTGCCGATCGTCCAGCATGCGGAAGACCCGACGCTCTCGGGCGGCGCGCCGATGCACGAAGGCGCCGTCTCGACGCGGCTCGGACTGCCGGGGCAGCCGGCGATCGCCGAGGCCGCGGCCGTCGCCCGGGACCTTCTCGTCGCGGAGCTCGCAGGCGGCCGGCTGCACGTCGCGCACCTCTCGACCGGCCGCGCGCTGGCGCTCGTGCGAGAAGCCAAAGCTCGCGGACTCTCCGTGACGTGCGAGGTGACACCGCACCACCTCGTTCTGACCGATGAAGAGGTCGCGCGCTCGGGTTTCTCGACCAACGCGAAGATGAATCCGCCGCTCCGGGAACGCTCGGATCTCGACGCGCTCGTCGCCGGGCTCGAAGACGGGACCGTCGATGCCATTGCGACCGATCATGCCCCCCATCACGAGGACGAGAAGGCCTCCGAGTTTCACGCCGCGCCGTTTGGAATCGTGGGTCTCGAAACCGCCGCGGCCCTCATACACGATCGGCTCGTCGGGACCGGCAGGATCTCCTGGCTCCGGTTCGCGCAGCTCTTCTCGGCCGGTCCCGCCGCCGCGTTCGGGCTGCCTGGAGGAGACCTCGCTCCAGGCTCCCCGGCGGACGTGACCCTCTTCGATCCGAAGGCCGTCTGGACCGTCGACCCGGCGCGATTCGAATCGCTTTCGCGCAACACGCCGTTTGGAGGATGGGAGCTCCGCGGCGCTCCGGCGGCGACGATCGTCGGGGGGAGGCTGGTTTGGAAACGCGGCGCTCCCTAGGGTGGCCGGCGGCCGCGATGCCGTTCCTCGCGGCCGCCGCCACTCTCGCCGCCCCGGCTCTTCGAACGCCGACGCCGATGGCGTCGCCGGCCGCGCCTCCCCCTTCCACGCCTCGGGCGATCTCCCTCCCGCGCGGAACGCCGGGCGTCTCGCGCCGCCTCGCGATCCGAGCCGCCGCCCCGCTCACTGCCGGCGAGGAAATCGACCGCCTGCGGGGCTGGGCCCTCCGCCAGGGTCTGCACATCGAAGCCGCCGGCGAGGACGCGCCGGTGCCGTCCGGGTGGGAGGTCCTGCGGATCGCGATCGTGCCCGTCTCGCCTTCTGCGGCCCGGAAGCTGGACCGCTTCGGCGTCCACGCGGACGCCTCCGGATTCACCTTCGACGGCCGCGCGTACCGGGGGGCCGACGATGCGATCGCCATGCGCGATCCGAAGAACCCCGCCGAGACGTTCGTGCTCGGCACGCATCCGGAGGCGGCGCTGCGTCTGGCCGCCCGTCGGGTTTTCCGGCGCGACTCGGAGGACCCGGACTATCGTGTCGTCTCGGGCGAGCTCGCAAAATACGGCCGGTTCACCGCGTCCGGAAACCGGCTCGAGGTCGATCGCAAGGCGGACCGGGACGAAATCTCCGCCCAGGCGGAGTTTCTGCGCTCGCTCGCCCCCCTCGAACGCGGAGGCGTGCGCTGGCAATTCGCCGAGCGCGATCGATCGGCTCTCGCCCGATTCGAACCCGTGATCGCCCGCTTTCTGCCGAAGGTCGGCGCGGCTCGCGTCGAAGTCCGGCTATTTCCGGAACCCGTGACGAAAGCCCGGCTGACGGGCTCGTCGCGGCCCGCCGAGGTCGCCGTGAAGGACGGCGCGGTTCGCGTCGAGATCGACGCATCGGCGCCGCTCGAGCCCGATCTGGTCTCTCCGGCTCTCGCCGCCGCCGCGTACGCCGCCCGGGATGCCCGCCTCGCCGCCCGGCCGACTCTGCTGCTCGCCCTCGGCGCGCGCGCCGTCGGGAAGTGGTGGGGGAGGGAGGTCTCCGGGTTCGCCGGTTTCGCGCGCCGGGCCGGCGTTTCGGTGACCGCGAGTGAGGCGATGGCTGCGGCCGACGAGCCCCCTTCGGTCCGACGTGCGGGGAGCCTCGATTCGAGCGACGCCGTCTCGCCCGTCCTCGCTGTCGGCTGCGCCGCGTCGTGGCTCGAGGCCGGCGTCCGCGCCGAAGGAGAGCCGGCCGTGCTTCGACTCGTTGGCGGGCCGGAGGCGCTCCTGGCGCAGGCCCTTCGCCGCTGGGAGGCCGAATCCTCCGCGGGGGCGGCTGCGCCGGTCGGGCGGCGGCCGCTCCCCGCCGGGTTTCTCCGGGGAGTGTCGTACGCGATGTCGAACTCGATCGACGCCGGCTACGCCTCGCCGCGGTCGGCCGAAACGCTCCGGCGGCTGGCCGGGATCGGGACGAATTCGATTTCCGTGATGCCGTTCGCCTTCGAGCGGCAGGCGGATCGCCCCACCCTCTCGTTCGTGCATCGCAGTCCCCGCGGCGAGACGGACGAGGGGACGGTTCGGGCGGTCGAGAACGCGCGGTCGCTCGGGATGACCGCGATGGTCAAGCCGCAGATCTGGGTCGGGGACGACGTCTTCGTGGGAAAGATCGCCATGCGGTCGGAGGAGGACTGGAAAAGGTGGTTCGAGCTCTACCGGCGGTTCGTCGTGCACCACGCGATCGTCGCCGAGGCCGCCGGGGCCGGCCTCTACTGCGTCGGGACGGAGCTCGCCGCGACCGAGCTCCGCGTCGCCGACTGGCGCGAGACGATCGCGGCGGTGCGCCTCGCAACCGGCGCGCCGCTCACCTACGCGGCGAACTGGGCCGGGGGGGCCGTTCGCGTTCCCTTCTGGAATGACCTCGACGCCATCGGGGTCGATTTCTACGATCCCCCGAGCGGCGACCCGGAGGCTTCCGACGCCGCGCTCGAAACGGGGGTCCGCGCCGCCGCGCGCCCGCTCGCAGTCCTCTCGCAGCGCACGGGAAAGCCGGTCGTGTTCACGGAGGCCGGCTTTCCGCTCGCGCGCGCGGCATGGATCTCACCGCACGACGAGAACAGCGGACGTCCCGCTTCCGCGGCGGACTCCGCGCGGGCGATCGCCGCGGTCTTCCGCGCCCTCGAGAAGGAGCCGTGGTGGAAAGGGGTCTACTGGTGGAAGGCGTTCTCCTCCGGGCGCGAGGCGCGGCCGGACGAGCGGGGATTCAACGTGCTCGGCGGCGCGACCGAACGGGCCGTCGCGGATGGCTTCGCGCGGCTCGCGCCGGAAGGGGGGCGTTGAGAGTGGGCCAGGTTCTCGAGGCGGCGACCGCGGCGGCCCGCGAGGGCGGCGAAGTGCTGATGCGCCACTGGCGCCGCCTGCCGGCCGGCTCCATCGAAGAGAAGAAGAAGAACGATTTCGTCACGATCGCCGACCGCGAAAGCGAGGAGCGCATCGTGACATCGATCCGCTCCCGGTTCCCGTCGGACAATTTCCTCGGCGAGGAAGGGGGCCAGCGGGGATCGGGGCGAGCGCGCACGTGGATCGTCGATCCGCTCGATGGCACGGCCAACTTCATCGCGGGCTTCCCGTTCTGGTGCGTCTCGATCGCCGCCCGCGAGGCGGACCGGATCGTCGCCGGCGTCGTCTGGGATCCGCTCCGCGAGGAGCTCTATGCCGCGGAGGAGTCGGGCGGCGCCTTCCGAAACGGGGCGCGGCTCTCCGTTTCGGCGCGTCCCGGTCTCGAAGGCGCGTTCGTCGCCACCGGTTTTCCGTTCCGCTCCCGGGACCGGATCGACCCCTATCTCTCGCTCTTCCGAAAGGTGTTTCTGACCGCGAGCGGCATCCGCCGGGCGGGATCCGCCGCTCTCGACCTCGCGCAGGTGGCGGCGGGGGTCTTCGACGGTTTCTTCGAGTTTCGCCTCGCTCCCTGGGACATCGCGGCGGGAGCGATCCTGATCGAAGAGGCGGGCGGCACGATCTCGGACTTCGACGGCGGCGGCCCGCGAGGGCGGCGACGTGCTGATGCGCCACTGGCGCCGCCTGCCGGCCGGCTCCATCGAGGAGAAGAAGAAGAACGACTTCGTGACGATCGCCGACCGCGAAAGCGAGGAA
>DATNMZ010000053.1:0-4339 GCA_035602095.1 Thermoanaerobaculia bacterium | reverse complement strand
GAAAAACGTCTTCAACGGATCCTCCCTGGCGCAAGCCCGTCCGGGTTCGCGAGAAAAGAAGGCGATGCGACTCCCGGAAGAGCATACCGTCGCGGCGTCGCGAGCCGGGACCCCTCGCCTGCCCCGCGGGCGCACGCGCCGCCCGAGCGCCTCAGCAGCAGACGGGACCTTTCGCTCTCGTCTCCCAGGCGGGCGGCAATGCCACCATCCGGCGCAGCGTCTTCTCGAGCTTCGGTTCGACGGAGCCGCTCTGAAGAACGAACATGTAGAGGATTCCGACAGCGACGACGAAGAGTCCGGCGGCCCGGTTGACCCAGACGAGCTTCTCGTACGAGAAATGGCGCCGCAGCGCATAGACGGCGAGCACAAGCGCCGACCACCAGAGCGCCGCTCCGGCCGTCACCCCGGCGACGAGGTCAACGGTCAGGATCGAGTGCCCCTTCGTCGCGCCGAGACCCATCGTCGCGAAGATGGCGCCAAAGGCGAGAAACGTCATCGGGTTGGTGAGGGTCAGGAAAAACGTGGAGAGGAAGTATCCGACGAGACCGAAACCGCGCGTGGCCGGGGCAGTGACTTTCTCCTTCGGGCGGGTCAGGAACAGACGGATGCCGAGCATCACGAGGATCGCGCCTCCGAGCTTCTGCATCCACGACCCGTGCTCCACGAGAAACTCCGATATGAAGCTCGCCCCGAACGCGGCGGCGGTCCCGTAGACCGCGTCCGCCGCCGCGGACCCGAGCCCGGAGAGGAAGCCCGCGAGCCGTCCCCGGTTCATCGTGCGCTGGACGCAGAGCGCCGCGATCGGCCCGACGGGCGCCGCCAGCGCGATGCCGATGATGAGCCCCTTCACGAAGATGCTCGGCACGCGCGAAGGGTATATCGATCGGCTGCCGGGGCAGCCGATCGAGTCGTCAGTTCTCAGTTTTCAGTTGTCAGTTTGGATACTCGGGGACATTCGGCCCTTTAGGGCGGGCAGGTACATTCCTGTTGTTTGCCGTCGGCACCTGCGTCGTTTGAAGCCCTCGGTTCCGGCCTGGAACTGAGAACTGATAACTGACAACTGACGACTCGTCAGGCCCTAAAGCGGCCCAGGATCTGGTTCCAGGACGCGAACGGGAGCGGCGCGTCCGTGATCTCCTGAAAGAGGACCCGCCCGTCCCGGCAGAGAAAGTGCGGTTCGATCCGCGGGAAAGGGATCGCCGGCCGTTCGGACGACAGCTTTCGCCAGACCAGGGTGCCCACGCGCTCGGCACCGCAGCCGGCGCAGCGCTCTTCGAGCACGAACGGCGAAGCGCCGAGGGGCACGTCCTGCGCCGCGGCCTTTCGAGCGCGCCACTCCGAGATCTCCGCAACGACGGCCATGGCGGTCCTCCTCCGTCCAGAGTGCCGCCCGGCCCGGACAAACCGCGTCCGACCCCAGAGGAAGTTGTCAGTTGTCAGTGGTCAGTTGTCAGTGGTCAGTTGTCAGTCGGGACGGGCCCGGCATAGAACTGAAGACTGATAACTGATAACTGACAACTACTTGAGGCCCGCCAGATCCGCCACGACCGAGGCGCCGGGCATCTGCCGGAAGCAACTCGGGGGGAGCCGCACTTTCCAGGACCGGCTGCCCCCTCCGACCACGACGCGCTCCGCTTCGAGGACGCGAGCATCGACGTAGAGCGGGACCTCCGCCGGCAGCCCGAAGGGGGCGACGCCTCCGAGCATCATCCCCGTCCGGTCGCGAGTCTCCTCTTCCGAAGCGAAGGAGAGGCGCCGGACGCCGAGGAGCCTCCGGACCGCATGGTTGACGTCCAGCCGGCAGTGGGAGAGAACGAGGCACGCGGCCCATCGCTTCGGCTCCTGACGCGAGGCGACGAGGATCGTGTTCGCGCTCTCCTCCGGCGGGATTCCATATCGCGCGCAAAAGGCCGCCGTATCCGCGAAGGCGGGGTCGCAGGGGAGGGCCTCGTAGGGAAACCCGAGCGCCTGCAACGCCTCCCGGACCCGTCTCCAGGCAGGATCGTCGGAAGGGGCTTCGATTTCGGGCGTCTCGGGCATGGGAACGGCCGAGAGAATACGCCACGCTCCGAGGCTGGTACGGGTCGCGGTCGTCGGGAGGCTCCGCTTGACAAGACTTCGGACCCGGAAGGAGAATGCGCCGGTCCTTGTGTAAACGATTACAGATGTGATTGTAAACGATTACAGCATCTGCCGCCGCCCGGACGCATGAGCGTCACGATCCGCGAGGTCGCCCGCGAAGCCTCCGTGTCGGTCGCGACGGTCTCGCGCGTTTTGAACGGAAAAGGGCCGGTGCGGCCCGACACGGAGCGGCGGATTCGCCGCGCGGCCCGACTCCTTCGCTATGTTCCCCATGGGGGAGCGCGCAGCCTCATCACGCGCCGGACGCACACGCTCGGCGTTCTCCTCCCCGATCTGTACGGAGAGTTCTTTTCCGAAGTGATCCGGGGCATCGACCTCGCCGCGCGCCGCGGGGGCTACCACCTCCTCGTCTCGGGCTCCCACGGCGACCGCGACGAGACCGAGGCGATGGTGCGCGCGATGCGGGGCCGGGTGGACGGCCTGATCGTTCTCTCGCCCGACGTCCGTCCCAATGTGCTTCGGGCAAACGTCCCGGAGAACTTTCCCGTCGTGCTGCTGAACAATGCCGGCGGCGGTCGCTCCTTCGACACCATCGCCGTCGACAACTTCGGGGGCGCCGCCGCGATGGTCCGGCATCTGGCCGGGCTCGGTCATCGGCGCGTGGCGTTCATCTCGGGTCCTGCCCTCAACCGGGACGCCTCCGAGCGTCTTCGCGGCTACCGCGAGGCCATGCGGAGCGTGGGCGAGTGGTCGAAGGAGCTCGAAATCCCCGGCGACTTCCGGGAGGAGTCGGGCTACGAGGCCGGCCGCCAAATCCGGGACCTTCGTCCGCGCGCGACTGCCGTATTTGCCGCCAACGACTCGATGGCCATCGGCCTCCTCTATGCATGCCGGGAAGCCGGTCTGTCGGTCCCGGAGGAGCTCTCCGTGGCGGGGTTCGACGACATTCCCATCGCGCGTTTCGTGACTCCTTCCCTGACCTCGGTGCGCGTTCCGATCGCGCACCTCGGCACTTGCGCCGCGCATAGGCTTTTCGAGATCCTGGAGGAGAGAGCGGTTCATCGGCCGAGGCAGGAAACGCTTCCGACGACGCTCGTCGTCCGCGCCTCCTGCGGAGCGCTGCTGCGGCCCCGGGCCCCGGATCGCATCGCGCGGGACCGTCAGAGAGAGGCCGGGTGACCGACAGGGAACCGACACAAGAAAAAAAGATTCGAGTGAATAAACGCAACGTTCGATTCTTTCGGCAAGGAGGGGATCCATGAGGTTCGCCAAGGGGAGTCTGATACTGGGGCTTCTGATGTGGACGGCGGCGTCGGGCGTCGGGCGGGCGCAGTCCACCACCGGCACTCTTCGCGGAAATGTCACCGACGAGACGGGGGGGACGCTCCCCGGCGCGACCGTCGAAGCGAAGAACGACGACACCGGCTTCTACCGCAATGCGACGACGGCGGGCAACGGGTTCTTCAACATTTCCGTGCAGCCGGGCCCGTACACGGTCACGGCGACGCTGCCGAGCTTCCGGACGGAGACGCGGCATGTGCGGGTCCTGCTCGGCGAGACGCAGGGCCTCGACTTCCGGATGGTGCTCGAGGCGCGGGCCACGCAGGCGGTCACGGTGACCGCGGAGGCGCCCGTGATCGAAACGAAGAGCAACGAGATCGCGACGAACGTCACCGAGGAGCAGATCAAGAACCTGCCTCAGGGCAGCCGGAACTTCTTGAACTTCGCCGCGCTCGCGCCGGGCGTGCGCCTCTCCGACAGCCTGGAAAACCGCCAGGTCACGGCGGCGGGGGCGGAGGGGTACAACACGAACGTCTTCATCGACGGCTCGAGCTACAAGAACGACGTCCTCTTAGGCGGCGTCGTGGGTCAGGACTCGAGCAAGGGCAACCCCTTCCCGCAGAACGCCGTGCAGGAGTTCCGCGTCATGACGCAGAACTTCAAGGCGGAGTATGAGAAGGCGGGCACCGCGGTCATCACCGCAGTGACCAAGTCCGGCACGAACCAATATTCGGGCGACGTCTTCGCGTACTACCAGAACAGGAACCTCGTGGCCCGGAGCCCGTTCCTGGGTCCGCGCCGAACTTGTAATGCCGCCGGCGTCTGCACGGGGACCGACGATCCCGACTACACGCGCTGGCAGGGAGGGGCGGATCTCGGCGGACCGCTCGTCAAGGACAAGGTCAACTTCTTCGGGTCCTACGAGATAAACGACCAGAAGCGCGCGAACACGGTCATCCGCGGCGGGCAGCCGCTT
>DATNMZ010000052.1:0-2754 GCA_035602095.1 Thermoanaerobaculia bacterium | reverse complement strand
TCACCGTGCAATCGGGTCAGAACGTCGCCGGCTTCCTCTTCCTGAACAAGTGTTGAAACGACCGGGAGCGCGCGCGCGCGGAGGCTTCAAGATGGCGAAATCGCGATGGGGAGTTCTGGCGGCGGCAACGGTGCTGTTGCTCGGCGCGGGGGGCCTCTCGGCGCAGCCGGCCACCGAGGTGAGCGATCGCGTCCCACAGAGCGGGGGGCTGGCGGGCGAGACTTACGTCGGGCCGCACATCGGCATGACGTTCTTCGGGCACAAGGACGTGTACTGCCGCTGCGACGTGGACGGGAACGACTTTCTGTTCCTGGGCGGCCGGCTCGGCCACTTCTTCACCGACAACCTCGCCGTCGAGGGCACCGCGCAGTTCACACGCCCCGATCGGGTCTTGAGCTACTGGGAGTTCACGGCCGGTGGGCTCTGGGACTTCACGCCCACGGTGCACGGATGGAACACGTACGCCGGGTTCGGCGGGGGTGTGAGCCGCCCGGCCCCCTACTTCCGGGGCAAGGGCGTTGCCCTCGCCTACCTCGCGTTCGGCTCCGAATACCGCTTCAACAAGTTGGTCGGGATGCGGCTCGAGATGAAGGGGCAGTACAACTTTCACGCGCGGCTCTCCGACGAGTTCGGCCCGTTCGAGCAGGCCGGCCGCTTCGACCTCCAACCCAACATCGGCGTGCTCTTCCACTTCGGCGGCGCGCCGCCGCCCGTGGTGATCGCGCCGCCGGCGCCGGCCCCGCCGCCTCCCGCGCCCCCGGCGGCCCCGCCCGCCCCGGAGCCTCCGCCGGCCCCTCCCGTCGCGACGCCGCCGCCGCCACCGCAGCCGATGACCGACACCATCGACTTCGAGCCCGGCAAGGCACGCCTGACGAACATCGCGAAGGCGAAGCTCGACGCGGTGGCCCTGAGGCTGCGCGACAACCCGCGGGCGACCGTCGAGGTGATCGGATACCCGGACTCGACCGGCGGCCCGCGCGGAGAGTCGCTCGCCCGGCAGCGCGCGGAAAACGCCAAACAGTACCTGCTCGACCGGCACGGGATCGACGCGTCCCGCGTCACGACGCGCACGGACCTCACGAACGCGTCGCGGCAGGGCCGGGCGGACATCGTGGTGACCTTCCGAAACCCATAAGACACACGCGCGAGGAGCAATCGGGGCGGGGCGAGTCCCCGCCCCTCTTTTTTTGAGGTGTCAAACTGTCTGACCGGACGGTCAGACAGTCACCTCTTTCTTCCTTCCCGGGAAGGGATTACAGTCGTTCGCGATGCCGCGAACGCTTGAAACTCCGCGGTCGAATGTGTCGGTCGCCCTGCGGCTGAACGGCGAGATCGTCGAGGTCTCCTTCGCGCCGCACAAGACGCTGCTGGAAGTCCTTCGAGAGGATCTGCGACTGACCGGCACCAAGCACGGGTGCGAGCTCGGGGAATGCGGGACCTGCGCCGTTCTGGTGGACGGAAAGCCCGTGCTCTCGTGCCTCGTGCTCGGGCTCGAATGCGACGGCCGCTCCGTCGAATCGATCGAGGGAATGGCGGACGCCTCGGGGCTTCACCCGCTCCAGCAGGCCTTCGCCGAGCTCGGGGCGGCGCAGTGCGGATATTGCACTCCGGGATTCCTGCTGACGGCGAAAGTCCTCCTGGAACAGAACTCGACGCCCTCGCCGCGCGAGATCCGCGAAGCCCTCGCCGGAAATCTCTGCCGCTGCACCGGGTACGTGAAGATCTTCGAGGCCGTCGAGCTCGCCGCGGCGCGCCTGCGCGGCGAGGACGCGGCGCCCCGGCGCGAGACGCTCTACGGAACCGATTTCGACGAAGGCGGGCTTCTGCCCGTCCTGCGGAGCGGCCGGTGACGGACCGCCCCCGCACGCGTGTCGTCGGCCGCCCCTACACGAAGGTGGACGCCGGGGTGAAGGTGACGGGTCAGACGCGCTTCGCGGACGACCTCTTCCTGCCGCGCATGCTCCATTGCAAGATCCTCCGGAGCCGGCGCTCCCACGCGCGCCTCGTGCGCGTGGACGCATCGAAGGCGCTCGAGGCGCCGGGAGTCGTCGCCGTCGCGACCGGCCGGGACCTTCCGATCGCGTTCGGGATCCTCCCGGTCTCTCAGGACGAGCACGCCCTCTGCCTCGACCGGGTGCGGTTCGTCGGGGATCCGGTGGCGGCCGTCGCGGCGGTGGACGAGGACGCGGCCAACGACGCGCTCGCGGCGATCGAGGTCGAGTACGAGGATCTCCCGTCGATCGGATCCATCGAGCAGGCCGTAGCCACACCGACGCCGCGCATTCACGATTACGGAGACGGCGGAAACTTCCACAAGCTCGTCTCGATGGAGTTCGGGGACCTCGAGGAGGGTTTCGCTCAGGCGGACCGGATCTACGACGACCTCTTCTTCTACGAAGGCAGCACGCACCTGCCGCTCGAGCAGCACGCGGCGCTCGCGGACTTCGGGCCGGACGGCAAGTTGACGCTCTGGAGCGCGACGCAGACGCCCCACTACGTGCATCGCGCGCTTGCGAAGGTGCTCGAGATGCCGGCCGCGCGCATCCGGGTCATCGCCACGCCCAACGGCGGCGGCTTCGGCGGGAAGTCCGATCCCTTCAGCCACGAGCTCGTCGTCGCGCACCTTTCCCGCGTGACCGGGCGCCCCGTGAAGATCTGCCTGACGCGCGAGGAAGTCTTCTATTGTCACCGGGGAAGGCATCCGACCTGGATGCGCGCGAGAACGGGCGTGCGCCGAGACGGCGCGATCACCGC
>DATNMZ010000051.1:0-3602 GCA_035602095.1 Thermoanaerobaculia bacterium | reverse complement strand
CTATCGGCAGCACCCGACCCGGAGCGAAGAAGGCGACGACCGCGGCAGGAACGGCGGCGAGGGTCGTCCATCCCGAGAGCTTCAGATACGCCTGGCGGTCGTTTTTCAGGAGCCGGTCGCCGATCCACCCGCCCGCGAACGTTCCGATCAAGCCGGTGGCGACCACGATCGCCCCGAACTGCACGGTCGCGTCCGCCTTCGGCAGCCCGCGAACGCGTTCCAGAAATGCCGGGGTCCAGGCGGCCAGGCCGCCGAGCGCGAAGGTGTACGCGGCGTATCCGGCGACGGTCGTCCGGTAGGGCCGATTCGCGAAGAGCCGGGCATACGCCTCCCGGGCGCCGCCCGGCCCCGCGGGAAGCAACGCCGCGCCGTCCCGGGCTCCGCGCGGCGGATCCCGAATGGCGAGGCAGAGCAGCGCGAGGAGGAGCCCCGGGCCTCCGGCGACGAAGAAGGCGGCGCGCCAGCCGAAGTGACGGTCCATCAATCCCCCGAGCACGTAGCCGAGCGCCGATCCGACCGGGATCGCCGCGAAGAAGATCGCGAAGACGCGCCCGCGGCGTTCCTTGGCAAAGGAGTCGGCCAGCAGGGCGGGGGCGATCGTGGCGTACGCGGCTTCGCCGATGCCGACGGCTGCGCGGGAGGCAAAGAGCCCTGCAAACGACCGCGCAAACCCTCCGAGCGCCGTGGCGAGGCTCCAGGCCGCGACGCCGGCGGCGAGCAGCCGGGGTCGCGAAGCCCGGTCGCCGAGCCGGCCGAAGAACGGCGAGGCGAGCATGTAGACGAGGAGGAACGCGGTGAACAGGGAGCCGAGCTGCGTGTCGGTCAGGCGCAGCTCCGATGCCTTGAGGCTTTCGAAGAGCGAGGCGAGCACGTAGCGGTCGAGGTAGTTGAGGAGATTCAAGAGCGTCAGGATCGCGAGCGCGGCCCGGGCGCCGCGGGTGGGAGGCGGAGTCATCCGCCCGCGCTCTCCTCCTTGCGGGGGCGCAGGGTCGGGTCGTTCACGTCGACCGAGCAGGGGAGAGAGGTCGAGAACGTGAAGCCGATCTTTTCGTAGAAGCCCCGGGCCGTGCTCCGGCTGTCGAGATGGATGCGGCGAATCCCCTCCGCTCCGGCCCGGGCGGCGAGCCACGCGAGCAGTGCCTTCCCGTGCCCTTTCCCTCGCTCCTCGGCGAGCGTCACCAGGTCGTCCACGAAGAGGTGCTCGCCGCGCGCGAGCGTGTGCGTCTGCCGCACGCCGGCCAGCGCGACGAGCCGGTCTCCCTCGAAGCCCCCGCACAGCCGGTACCCTTCGGCCTGCTCCCGCCGCACTTCGGCGAGAAAGGTGTCCTCCCGGATCCGATCGCGAAGCTGGGACATCAGAGGGAAAGCGGCGAGGATCTCCGGATCCGTCGTCAGCTCGCGGAATTCCATCGCGTCATCGCGCTCCTCGTCTAATCGGGAGAGTATAGAAAAGACCGTCGATCCGAGAAAAGAAGAGGCGGGCGGCCGCGTCGCTTGCGCGCCGGCGGCGGGTTCGGGCTGCCTTTTCTAGGAGCTTCCGCCGGGGACGTACGTCGCGCGATTCTCCGGGCCCTCCCACACCGTGACCTCCGCGACGCGCGCCCAGCCGAGCGCGCCGGAGGACTCCAGCCGGTCCGCGAAATGGCGGGCGAGGTTTTCCGCCGAGGTGTTGCGGCCGGTGAACGCGGGGTGGTCGTTCAAGTACGAGAAGTCGACCTCCTTCGCGATTCCTTCGAGCGTCCCCTTCGCCTTCTCGAAGTCGACCGCGATGTCGTAGCGCTGCAGCTTCTCGGACTCGAGGACGGCCTCGACGCGGTACGAGTGTCCGTGGAGGGGCTCGGGGCCGCCTTCGTAGTCGAGGAGGTTGTGTGCCGCCTCGAAACGCGCGGAGACCGTGACGCGGTACATGGGAAGGTGTCAGGTGTCAGGTGTCAGGTGACAGGTGTCAGTCCGGAACTGAAAACCGATGACTGATAACTGATAACTACTCCAGCACCGTCGCTTCGCGGGTGACCGAGAGCATCGCCTGCTGGTCCGGAGGGATCGCGAGGAGGCGCTCCAGGACCTTCTTCGGGGTGGCCGTCTCGCCCGCCGTCTGATCGAGGTTGACTTCGAAGCGGAGCCGGGAGCCCTCGGGGCCGCTCTCGACGGACAGGGCGCGGAGCGCCGGAACGGCCTCCCGCCATCCGTTCGCGACCGCCTCGCCGGCGCGCGCGAGATGGTCCTCCGACGCGAGACGCACGGCGTAGCGCGCCCCCTTCACCGCCCGGGAGAGAGCGGGCTCGCCCGGGCCGAGCTCCCGCACGTCGAGGACGCCGATGCCCGCCGGCAGCTTCTGCGCGATCCGGTCGGCGGCGTCTTCCGAGAAGGGCCCGATCGCCTCGATGTCGAAGACCTCGTGCAGGCTCTCGAGACCGAGCGGCAGCGCCGGTCCCATGGAAAGTTTCATGTGCGGGTTGAAGCCTTCCGAATAACGCGCGGGTAGTCCCGAGGCGCGGATGGCTCGCTCGAAGACGTCCATCGTGTTGCGGTGCGAGAGGAAGCGCGCGTCGCCTGTCTTGTCGAACGAGACGCGATACCGCCGCGGCGTTCCGGTGAAGACGCGGGGCGAGCGGGCGGCCGAGGGGAGGTCCGGCATCGTCTTCTGTCGATAGGCGGCGCCCTTCGCGACCTCGCGATACGCAGCGGGGTCCTGCGCGCGGGCTTCGACCGGGGCCGAAGGGAGAGAGCCCGCCATCGCCGTGGCGAGCACCGTGTCCTCGCCGTTGCCGGGGACTCCGCAGGCGTAGCAGTGCCCCCATTTGCAGTCCTCGGTGCGCATCTCCTTCTTCGCCTTGATGAGCTCGATCTCGAGGAACCGCTTGCGGATCGAGACGTCGAGGACGTCCCAGGGAAGGATCTCCTTCAGGTCGTAGGCGCGGAGGTAAGACTCCTTCGGGATCCCTTCCGCCTCGAAGGCCTTCATCCAGAGGTCGTAGCGGAAGTGCTCGCTCCAGCCGTCGAACTTCACGCCGGACTTCCACGCCGTGTGAAGGACGCGGCCCATCCGCCGGTCTCCCCGCGAGAGGACGCATTCGATCTCCGCCTCGCGCGGCTCGTGCCACTTGAGCTTCGCGCCGCGGACGCGCCGGAAGCGGTCCTTGAGATAGGCGAGCTTTCGCTCGAGCGTCTCGACGCCGTCGAAGGGCGCCCACTGGAAGGGCGTCCAGGACTTCGGGACGAACGAGCCGATCGAAACGTTGACTTCCTTGCGGCCGCGTTTTCCCTGCTTCAGGATGTTTTCGACCAGGGTGACGAGCTCGTCCAGATCCGGCCGCGTCTCCGTCGGAAGCCCGATCATCGTGTAGACCTTGATCAGGTCCCAGCCGCGCGAGAACGCGACTTCGGCGGCCTGGACCATGTCGGCGTTGGTGAAGGTCTTGTTGATGACCCGACGCAGCCGATCGGATCCGGTCTCGGGCGCGAACGTGAAGCCGGACTTGCGAACTTCCGACACGGCGTCGGCGAGCGCGACCGAGAATGCCTCGGCGCGGAGCGAGGGGAGCGAGATGGAGACTTTCGTCTTCGCGAGCTCCGGCGCGAGGCACGCCACGAGCGGCTCG
>DATNMZ010000050.1:0-4085 GCA_035602095.1 Thermoanaerobaculia bacterium | reverse complement strand
CGAACACCGTGCCCGTCGAGGCGGCGCTCGCCCGGTGCCGGCGGATTCGTCCGCTTTCGATCGCGCCGCTGCTCGGCGAAGCGATCCAGCGGATCCACGACGGGACTTCCGTCTCCTCCCTTTTCGTCTGACTCCCCTCGTTTCAGGTAGAATGCCCCGCTTTTCGTATAGGATGTACCGTTTTGCGCGGTGTCTCGCGCGGGGTAGACCATGAAAACCATCGAACTACACGTCGAAAAACGCTCCAGTCGGGGCAAGAACGAGGCGCGCCGGACCCGGATGGAGGGCAAGATCCCCGCGATCGTTTACGGCGCGGGCAAGGCCACGGTCCCGATCACGGTGGATCGCAAGGCCCTTTCGGACGCCGTCCGGGAGGGCGCGGGAGAGAACGCGATCTTCCTGCTGAAGCTCGGCGGCTCCGACCAGACCCGCCACGCGATGATCCGGGAGCTCCAGAAGGATCCTCTCACCCGGAAGGCCCTCCACATCGATTTCGTGCGCGTGATGATGGACGCGAAGATCCGCGTCAAGGTCTCCATCGAGGTCGTCGGCGTCGCACGGGGCGTCAAGACCGACGGCGGGATCCTCGACACGGTGACTCGCGAGGTCGAGATCGAGTGTCTTCCCACCAACATCCCGGCGCACCTGCCGATCGACGTGTCGGAGCTCGGCATCGGGGATGCGCTCCGCATCCGGGACCTTCACGCCGTCCAAGGCGTCGAGATCGTCGACGACGCGGAAAAGGTTCTCGTCCACGTCCAGCACCCGGCGCAGGAGAAGGAGCCCGAGGTGCCGGTCGAGGGCGCCATCGAAGCGGCCGAGCCCGAAGTCCTGAAGAAGGGGAAGGTCGCCACCGAGGAGGAGGGCGCGGTCGTCGACGAGAAGAAGGTGGAGAAGAAGGCCGAGAAGCCGGAGACCAAACCGGAAAAGCCGGGGAAGAAGGCGGAAAAGAAGGAGAAGTAGCGCCTGCGCGCCATCGTCGGCCTGGGCAACCCCGGGGACCGTTACGACAGCACGCGGCACAACGCGGGGTTCCGCGTCGTGGAAGCGCTCGCGGCTGCGGAAGGAATCCGCATCCGGTCTCGGGAGTCTCGGTCCCGGGTGGGTCGCGGAAACATCGAGGGGACGCCCGTGTTGCTGGCGCTGCCCCAGACTTACATGAACGCCTCCGGTGAGGCGGTCTCGGCTCTTTGCAAGAAGAACGGCATCGATCCTTCGGAGGTCTGCGTCGTCTCGGACGACATCGACCTGCCCCTGGGAACCCTGCGAATGCGCGCGCGGGGGTCGGCAGGGGGGCAGAAAGGAATCGCTTCCATCGTTTCCGCTCTCGGGACGAACGACTTTCCGCGGTTGCGCATCGGCATCCGCGGCGAGCGCTACTCCCGGGATCGCGATCTCGCCGACTACGTTCTCGAGCCCTTCGCAAAGGGGGAGCGAAAACTCTTCGACGACGCGATCGATCGGGCGGTCGAGGCGCTCCGGATCTGGCTCACCGACGGGATCGCCGCCGCCATGAGACGCGCGAATCCGAAACCTTCCTCTCCGGGTCCTGCCTCGGATCCGGATTGACATCCACGAGGAGGAAATGACATGAGGCTGTACGACATCGTGATTCTGGTCACGCCGGAGCTCTCGGAAGAAGACTCGGCAAAGCTGACCGCCGACCACAAGAAAATCCTGACGGACGGCGGAGCCGAGATCGTCAAGGACGAGCCGTGGGGCCGGCGGCGCCTCGCCTTCCCGATCCTGCGGAAGAAGGAGGCGTTCTATCACTACGTTCAAGCGAAGGCCGAGCCCGCGGTCGTCGCGGAGCTCGAGCGGCGGCTGAGACTGTCCGACCAGGTGCTCCGACACCTGGCCGTGCGCGCCGACGAGGAGTTGAAGCGCGCGGCGAAGAGCGCGGAGAAAATGAAGGCGAAGGCGGCGCGGCGGCCTCCGCGGCCCGCTCCCGTCGCCCCCGAGGGAGCCCCGGCGCCCGTGCCGCCGGGCGTCGGAGATCACCGGGATCACAGGAGTGAGTCATGACCGCCATGCCGAGCCGCTCCGGGGGGCGCGGGGCCTCCAAGGACCGCGACGGGAAGCCGACCGGCCGCAAGAAGTTCTTCGTCCGCCGCCGCAAGGTCTGCAAGTTCTGCGCGGAGCACATCGAGTACGTGGACTGGAAAGACGTCAAGCTCCTCCAGTCGTTCATCCCCGAGCGCGGCAAGATTCTTCCGCGCCGGATTTCAGGGACCTGCGCGCTGCACCAGCGGAAACTGCAGACGGCGATCAAGCGGGCGCGCTCGATCGCGATGATTCCGTACGCGACGGATTAAGAGCTTTCCCCTCTCAGCTCTCAGCTCTCAGACTGTCCGCTCGGAGGTCTCGGCGCCGGATCGAAGTGAGGGCCGAACGGGGACGGAAGACCCGCGTTCGGCGACGGGGATCTGAGTATGTCTTCTGATTCCGTGGAGCGGCCCGCCGGCCCGCCCGACCGCGGCGCTCATCTGGAGACGCTCTTTGCGGCGCTCTCTTCGGCGCTCCTCTTCGCGCTCTTTCTGCTCCTGCCCCTCGCGGGGTCCGCGGCGCTCGCGTTTTCGGGCGTGCCGCTCGTTCGCCTGACGCACCGGCGCGGACTCGTCCCCGGCGTCGCGGCGTCGGCCGTTGCGGCCGGCATTCTCGCCGGCCTCGGCTGGACGACGGGCGGGGCCGCTGCGGCGGCGGCGGCGGGGGTCCTCGCCCTCCTTTCGATGGGCCTGCCGGTCCTGTTCGCCGGCGCGGTCCGGATGGGGCGCTCGCCCTCCTCGGCGTTCCTCCTTCTTTGTGCGGCGGGGTTTCTTCTGTTGGGAGCGGCCCTTCTCCTCCGGGACGCCTCGGGTGCGCCATCCGTCGCCCGCGAGATCGGCGCCGCCTTCGACGGGATTGCGCCCTCGGCGCCGGCGTCGCCGGGCAAACCGGGGGTCGATCCGGAGACGGCGGCCCGGGTCGCTGCGACGTTCTCCCGATTCAAGCAACTGGCCCAGACCTACTGGGTCGGGCTCGTCGGGGCCTCCTGGGTGCTGGCGGCGGCGCTCGCCTTCTATGTCGGAGCGAGGGCCGCCCGGCCCGCCCCGTCCGCCGAGATCACCCGCTTCGAGGCGCTCCGCGTGCCCGCTCCCGTCGTGGCGCTCTTCGCGGCTTCCGGGGCGGCTTTCGCGCTTCTCCGCGGCCCTTCTCGGATCTGGGCGGGAGATCTGCTGCTGCCGCTCTCCGCCTTGTATTTTCTGGCCGGGCTCTCTATCATCTGCCACTTCGCCCGAAGGTGGTTTCGGGCGCAGATCCTCCGAGCCGGTCTGTACGCCCTCGTGGTGTATTTCCCGCTGAACGTGGCGGTGGGTCTGCTGGGCCTTTTCGACTGGTATGCGGATTTTCGCCGCCGAGGCGAGAAAGCGTGGAAACAGCCATGAAAGTCATTCTGGCCGACGATGTCCGCGGCCTCGGGCACCGGGGCGATACGGTCACGGTCAAGCCCGGCTATGCCCGCAACTTCCTTTTTCCGCAGGGGTTCGCGTACGAGGCAAACGACGCCAACGTCCGCAAGCTCTCGGAAGAGAAGAAGAAGTACGACGTGAAGATGTCGCACCAGAAAACGGCGGCGGAAGAGACCGCAAAGCGAATGGAAGGCCTCACGGTCTCCGTGACGAAGAAGGCCGGCGACGAAGGCGTGTTGTACGGATCCGTCACCTCGACGGACATCGCCGACGCTCTGACCGCCCGCGGGATCGACGTGGACCGGCGCCGGATCGAGGTCGCGGAGCCGATCAAGCGGATCGGACAGCACACGGTGCACATCCGGCTGCACCGCGACGTGACGACCGTGCTGACGGTCGACGTCCAGCCCCTCTCGGCGGTGACGCAGTAAACCGTCGCCTTCACTGCGCGGAGGGTCTCGCCTGCGGCGACCGGCGTCCGGCTCGCGCGGATGCACGCTCGACCGGACGCCTGACCCTCCGCTCCGCTTCGGCTCCCGCCGCGTGAGCCTCCTCCCTCCCTTCGGTCGGGAGACTACTCACGCGGCGAGCGGATGGAAGTGATTACCAGAAGGGCCACTCCCTCTCCCGGCGGGA
>DATNMZ010000049.1:0-5283 GCA_035602095.1 Thermoanaerobaculia bacterium | reverse complement strand
AGCTCGGGAGGCTCCTGGAGATCCGCCGAGAGCACGGCCACCGCGTCGCCTTTGGCCTCGGAGAGACCCGCGACGATCGCCATCTGCGAGCCGAAGTTGCGCGTCAGGCGGACGCCGCGGGCCGCGGGCCACGCGCCCGAGATCTCGAGAATGCGCTCCCACGAGGAGTCGCCGGAACCGTCGTCGACGAAGATCGCCTCGATGTCCCAGTCCGCTCCGGCGGCGGCCGCGCGCAGCCGTTCGGCGAGGCGGGGGAGCGTCGCCGCGTTGAAGTACACGGGGACGACGACGGACACGAGCGGCCGCGTCACCGGACCGCCTCGTCATCGGCCACTTCTGAAACATGGCCCGCGGCATCCCGAAGGAAGACGCGGCCGCAGCACCGGGCGCGGTCGGCATCGAAGTGAAGCGTCCGCGCGCAACGACAGACGAAGCCGTGCGGGCGTGCGGGATTTCCATACACGAGCGCATAGTCGTCCACGTCCCGTGTGACGACCGATCCCGCGCCGACCATGGCCCAGCGCCCGATCGTGATGCCGGCGAGCAGCACGGCGCCCGATCCAAGCGAGGCGCCCGTGCGCACGGACGTTCGCGGATGCTCGGCCAGATGGACTCCGCTTCTCGGGCGCGGATCGTTCGAAAAGGAGACATCGGGGCCCACGAAGACGTCGTCTTCGAGGCGGACGCCGTCCCACAGGGAAACCCCGCACTTGATCGTCACCCGGTCTCCGACGACGACGTCGTTTTCCACGAAGCACCGATCGCAGATGTTGCAGTCGCGACCGATCGTGGCTCCGGGCAGGATGTTCACGAAGGCCCAGATCCGAGTACCGTCCCCGATTCGCGAGGATGCGACTTGCGCTGTGGAATGGCGGTGAAACACGAGCGCTCCTACTCTAATCGGTGTCCGGCCGGAGGGCGCGAATTGCAGCGCGGGGGCCGATCGCGCGGGCCACCCTCGCGCGCCGCAGGCAATTCAAAAGTAGTCTCCCCGCCGTACCCGGTAGAACGCGACCGTCCGTTCCAGCCCGGTCCGCAGGGAGACCGACGGTTCCCAGGAGAGCAGCCGGCGTGCCTTGGAAATGTCGGAAACGAAGTCCCCGGGCTCCTGCGCGCGGCGCTCCGGGGTGAAATCGGTGTAGCGCCACTCGGCCCCGGGAACGATCTCGACGAGCGTTTCCGCCACTTCGGCAAACGTCGAGGCCTGATCGCTGCCGATGTTGATGATCTCCCCGATCGCGGCCGGCGCGCCTCCGGCTTTGAGCAGGGCGTCCACGCAGTCGTCCACATAGAGAAAGTCCCGGAGGATCTTTCCCGTGCCGAAAACCGGGATCGGTTCTCCCGACAGAGCGAGGCGGACAAACCAGTTCACGACGCCGAACTGGGAGTGTTTCATCTGGGCCCGAGGGCCGTAGACATTGGTCAGGCGCAGCGGCACGGTCCGGATTCCGTGGATTCGGGTGTAGGTGCGGCAGATCATTTCGGCCGAAAGCTGCGAAATCTCATACAGCCCTCGCGGGTCGGAGGCCGCTTCCTCGGAGACCGGCAGGCGCACTTTGGGGCCGTACTGCCCGCGCGTTCCCGACCGGACGACGACCGCGCCCGGGTTCTTCTTCCGGCAGGCCTCGAGGAGCGCCGCCGTCCCTTTGATGTTGATGTCGATGTCGGGATACGGGTTCGACAGCGACATGACGTGCGAGACCTGGGCGGCCAGGTGGAAGACGACATCCTGACCGGCCACGAGCTCGGCCATGGCGGACTCGTCCCGGACGTCGCAGATCGAAACGGCGACTTGCGAAGCGACCTCGCGAATATTCGCGCGATTGCCGCCGTACCCCTCGATCATGGCGTCGCAGAGCGTGACGCGGGCACCCTCCTGGACCAGACGGATCGCGAGGTTCGATCCGATGAAGCCGAGCCCTCCCGTCACGAGGATCTTTTTTTCATTCCAATCCATGCGGTCGGCGGGACGATACCGGAAGAGCTCGCCGCGCCGCCCTTCCCGGAATCCCCTCGGCGAGGCGCCCGCGGATCGAAAAACAGGGCGCGTTTCGGAGGTCCGTCCGAGGCCGGAATCGGCCCGGATTTACTCCGATTCTCGAGGGCTCAGAGGCCGGTTCTTTTGTGTCTAAAAGCAGCTCACGGAAGGAGATAATGAACTACTAGCACTCGACTCGGTTGAGTGCTAGAATCGCGGCTCCGGCGGAACGAATCCGCCGGCAATTTACACGCAGGAATCAGGAGGAAACGCATGAAGATTCGTCCGCTGTATGACCGGATTCTCGTGAAGCGACTGGAATCGACCGAAACCAAGAAGGGCGGAATCATCATCCCCGACACCGCCAAAGAGAAGCCCATGGAGGCGGAAGTCGTCGCCGTCGGCAAAGGCAAGATCAACGAAGAGGGGAAACAGCTTCCCCTGGACGTCAAGAAGGGCGACCGGATCTTGATCGGCAAGTACGCCGGCACCGAGATCAAGATCGACGACCAGGAGCACCTGATCCTCCGCGAGGATGAAGTGCTCGCCGTCGTCGAGAAGTAATTTCAGAAGGAGCAGAGAACAAACATGGCAGCAAAAACAATTTCCTATGGCGAGGAGGCGCGCCAGCGCATCCTCCACGGCGTCAACAAGCTTGCGGACGCCGTCAAAGTGACGCTCGGCCCCAAGGGCCGCAACGTCGTCATCGAGAAGAAGTTCGGTTCCCCCACGATCACCAAGGACGGCGTCACCGTCGCCAAGGAGATCGAGCTGGCGGATTCGCTCGAGAACATGGGCGCTCAGATGGTCCGCGAGGTCGCCTCCAAGACGTCCGACGTCGCCGGGGACGGCACGACGACCGCCACGGTGCTCGCCCAGGCGATCTACCGCGAGGGGATCAAGAACGTCACCGCGGGCGGAAACCCGATGGAGTTGAAGCGCGGTATCGACGCCGGCGTCCGTGCCGCCGTTGAGGCGCTCAACAAGATGTCGAAGCCTGTCGATGGCAAAGACATCGCCCACGTCGGCACCATCTCGGCCAACAACGACCCGGAGATCGGCAAGATCATCTCCGAGGCGATGGACAAGGTCGGGAAAGACGGCGTGATCACGGTCGAGGAAGCGCGCGGCCTGGAAACCACGCTCGAAGTGGTGGAGGGAATGCAGTTCGACCGCGGGTACCTCTCCCCGTACTTCATTACCGATGCCGAACGGATGGAGTGCGTCCTCGAGAACGCGAAGGTGCTCCTGTTCGAGAAGAAGATCTCCAACATGAAGGACCTCCTCCCGATCCTCGAGCAGATCGCCAAGCAGAGCAAACCCCTTCTGATCATCGCGGAAGAGGTCGAGGGCGAGGCGCTCGCCACGCTCGTCGTGAACAAGCTCCGCGGCACCCTGCAGGTCTGCGCGGTGAAGGCCCCGGGATTCGGCGACCGCCGCAAGTCGATGCTGGAAGACATCGGGATCTTGACCGGCGGGAAGCTCATCTCCGAAGATCTCGGGATCAAGCTCGAGAACGTGAAATGGGAAGACCTGGGGGACGCGAAGAAAGTCACCGTCGACAAGGACAACACGACCCTCGTGGTCGATGACCGGTCGAAGAAGAAGCAGGAGGCGATCCAGGGCCGTGTAAAGCAGATCCGGACCCAGATCGACGAGACGACCTCCGATTACGACCGCGAGAAGCTCCAGGAGCGGCTCGCGAAGCTGGTCGGTGGCGTCGCCCTCATCAAGGTCGGAGCCTCCACCGAGACCGAGATGAAGGAGAAGAAGGCCCGCGTCGAAGACGCGATGCACGCGACCAAGGCGGCCGTCGAAGAGGGGATCGTCCCCGGCGGCGGCGTGGCTCTCCTGCGTTGCGTCGATTCGATCAACACCCTGGTGAAGGGTCTCCACGGGGACCAGCAGATCGGCGCGCGGATTCTCCTGCGCGCGCTCGAGGAGCCGACGCGGCAGATCGTCGCGAACGCGGGACTCGAGGGCTCGGTGGTCATCAACGAGCTCAAGACCAAGGGTGGCAACTTCGGTTTCAACGCCAACACCGAGAAGGTGGAGGACATGTTGAAATCGGGCATCATCGATCCGACGAAGGTCACCAAGAACGCACTGCAGAACGCGGCGTCCATCGCGGGCCTCATGCTCACGACGGAAGCTCTCATCTCCGAGATCAAGGAGAAGGAGAAGGCTCCGTCGATGCCGGGCGGCGGCGGCGGAATGGGCGGAATGTACTGAGGAAGATCGTTTCCATTTCCAGGCCCCGGCTCACGCCGGGGCCTTTTCATTTGTGGCGGTGATCGGTGATAGGTAATAGGTGATCGGCAGGCAACTCGCGACCACCTACGACACCCACGACCTACCATGAAGCCCCTCCTCTTCTCGGTGCTGCCGCGGCCAACGCACCCGACGCGGGACGGGCTCGCGATCCGCAACTTTCATCTCCTCCAGGCGCTCGCCCGGACATTCGAGGTTCGCGCTTTCGTGCTTTGCGCGCCGCACCTCGCGGGCGCAAGCGAGTATCCCGAAGGGGTCGAGGCCGAGGAGTTCCCGCAGCGGCCCCGGCGCCTTCGCCAGGCGTTCTCCGCGGCGGCGAGCGCCCTCCTCGGAGGGGCCTATTCGCCCCGCCTCTATCGTTCGCGCCGGCTCTCCGCCCGCCTCGCGCGGGAAACCGCCGCGGGCCGCCCGTCCTGGATCGTGGCGCACTCCTACCATGTCGCTCCGCTCGCCTTCGGCCGCGGGCGGCCCGCGTGGATCGACTTTCACAACCTGGACTCACAGATCTGGGATCGGACGGCGGCGTCCGCGTCCGCGCTCTCCGTCCGCGCCTTCGCGCGCATGCAGGCTCCGCGCGTCCGCGAGTTCGAGCGGACGCTCTTAGCGCGCGCGGACGGGGTTTCCTGCGTGTCGGCGCCGGACGCGCGGGAGCTCTCCCGGCTCGCTTCCGGCGTGACGCCCCTCGTCGTGCCGAACGGTGTCGATCTCGACCGCTACCGGTTCCGGGAGAAGAGCCCGGGGGGCGGCGTGCTGCTCTTCGTCGGAGACCTCTCCTGGCATCCGAACGCGGACGGGCTCCGATGGTTCGCCGACCGCGTGTGGCCGCTCGTTCAGGCGCGGGCTCCGCGGGCGCGCGTCGAGGTCGTCGGCCGCGACGCCCCCGCCGACCTGCCGCGGCGGGCGCCCGAATGGAGTTTTCTCGGAGAAGGGGGGGACACGCAGCCGCACTGGGCCCGCGCCGATGCCGCTGTGGTTCCGCTGCGCGCCGCCGGCGGCACGCGCTTGAAGATCCTCGAAGCGGCGGCCAGCGGCGT
>DATNMZ010000048.1:0-3097 GCA_035602095.1 Thermoanaerobaculia bacterium | reverse complement strand
CCATTCGAACGCGCTCCGCCAGCTCTCGCGCAGGACGAGCTCGCGGTCCGGGGCGCCGCGGCCGCCGCGGCTCCGCCGCGCGCGCATGTACGGAAACTCGAAGCGCGCGACGCGGATCCCGCGTCTCCCGAGTCCGCGGGCAAAGTCGTTCAAGAACGGGGAGTCCATCGGCGCTCCCGCCCCGTGGGCCAGAACGACGACCGACTCCGCGCTCTCCGGGCCGTCGAAGAGAAACTCGGGCGGGGAGATCTCGTCAGTTCCCATACCAGTTATCAGTTGTCAGTTTTCAGTTTTCAGTTCGTTTCCCGTTTCCCGTTTCCCGTTTCCCGGCTCGTCTTTGAGCCGCTCGAACTCGGCCTGCATCTTCTCTCGGACGCAGACGGCGGCGGAGGCGGTCTGCCCCTCTCCGTCTTCGATCGGCACGGGGTCGAGAACGCTCAACGCGAGCCGCCCCCGGCGTGTCCGCATCCGCCGGGTGTCCACGATCGCCTCGAGCGGGCCGGCCACCACGGGGACGACCGGCACGCCGGCCGCGGCCGCCAGACGGAAGGCCCCCGTCTTGAAAGGCAGCAGCTCCCCTCCGGCGTTCCGATGCCCCTCCGGCATGAACCAGACGGAGAGCCCTTCCTCCTTGAGCCGCCGGCCCGCCGCGGCGAGCATCTCGCGCGCGGCCTCGGGGTTGCCTCGCTCGATCACGAGGTTTCCCGACGCGCGGAAAAACCAGCCGAAGAGCGGGATCTTCGAGAGCTCCTGCTTTCCCACGGCGACCGTCCGCCTCGGCACCACGGCGCCGAAGACGAGCAGATCCATGATGCTCTGGTGGTTCGAAACGAACACGCACGGCCGCGAGGCGGAGAGACGCCGCGCGTCCACTTCGATCCTCCAACCGAGGAGGCGCACCAGCCCGCCGCAGAAGGTACGGGCGAAATAGAAGACGTTGTCGCGGCTGCCCCGGGTGACGGAAAGCGCCAGCAGCCCGACCGCGGAACAGAGAAAGAACCAGATCCCGCCCGCGAGGAAGCCGAGCAGGAACGCGACGCGCTCCGAAAACCTTCTCAGGCCCGCGGCTCCGCTTTCCGGCGCATCGCTTCGTTCCAGGCCCGCGACTCGCCGCGAGCGATCGAGAGACTCTTCCAGCGCGGGCCCGCCAGGTGCTTCGCCAGAAAAACGATCTGCCCGGTGTGGTAGGCGAAATGGGCGAGGTGACGATTGATCGCGGCGAGCACCGTATGCGGCTGCGCGTTGATCCGGATCGTGCGGCCGAGGTCGGCCGGCGAAAGAGGCTCGAGCGCGGAGAAGGCGAGCTCCCAGCCGCGGTCCCACGCCTTCGAGAGGTCCTCCCGCGTCTCCCCTTCCGAAAGGAACTCCCGGTCGCGGTCGCGGTCGGGCTTGTCGCCGTCGGTGGTCAAGAAGTCCGTGAAACGGGACCGCATGTTCCCGGCGACGTGCTTGACGAGGAGCGCGATCGAGTTACCCTCGGGGTCGAGGGTCCGGAAGAAGTCGGCGTCGGCGACCTGTTCGAGCGCGCGCTCGGCGAGTTTCTTGTGGCCCCGCAGGCGCTTCAGAGCATCCGGGAGATACCCGGCGAGAATCTCGTCCGAGGCGGGCTCCGCCATGTCTCTCAATTCCCCTTGGCCGTCTTGATCGGATACGCCGGGCGCTTCGGCGCCTCCCGCGGCGACTTCTTGAGCTCCTCCATCACGATCGCGATCGCCTTCTCGAGCTGCGGGTCGCGTCCCGCGATCACGTCGGCAGGGGTCTGTTCGACCTCGATGTCGGGCGGGACTCCTTCGTTCTCGACCACCCAGCCCTTCTCGCCATCCCAGATCGCGAGGTTGGGCGCCGTGATCTGGCCCCCGTCCAGGAGCACCGGAAAGCCGAGAATCCCGACGAGCCCTCCCCACGTCCTCTGACCGACGAGCGTCCCGACGCGGAACTTGCGCCACATCCAGGGCAGCAGGTCACCGCCGGAGCCCGCGTTCTCGTCGATGATCATGACCTTGGGTCCCTGGATGGAAGCGCTCGGCGTCTTCATGTCGGCGCCGTAACGCATCGCCCAGTACGCGATCAAGGGCTTCTGGAGGATGTCCAGATAGTAGTCGGCGATGCTGCCGCCTCCGTTGTATCGCTCGTCCAGGATCACGGCCTCTTTGTACGCCTGCGGAAAGAAGTAGCGTTTGAAGTACGTGTGCCCGAGGCCGCCCGTGTTGGGAACGTACACGTAGGCGACCCGCCCCCCCGTCGCGGCATCCACTTTCCGCATGTTCGCTTCGACCCAGTCGCGGTTGCGCAGCGCCGCCTCGCTGGCCACCGGGACGACGCTGACCGTGCGCGAGCCCGAACCGTCCGGATTCGGGCCGACCGTGATCTCCGTCAGCTTCCCCGCCGTGTTCTCGAAGAACGAATAGAGGTTGGCCGGGACCTTGATCTCGCGGCCGCCTGCCTTCAGCAGGTATTCGCCCGCGCGCACGTTGACTCCGGGCTCCGTGAGAGGCGACCGGAGCTCCGGGTTCCAGTTGAGCCCCCCGTAGACCTTGCGGAATCGGTAGCGGCCGTTTTCGACCGCGAAATCCGCGCCGAGGAGGCCGCCCGGGACGGCGGTCGGCTCGGCAAACGGGTCCCCGCCGCCGCCCCGATGGTGGCCCACGGAGAGCTCGCTGCACATCCACTGGATGACGCGGTTCAAGTCGTCGCGCACCGCGACGTGCGGCAGGAAGACGGCGTACTTCTCCCGCATCGCCTTCCAGTCCACCCCGTGCATGTGCGGGTCGTAGAAGTAGTCCCGATTGATCCGCCAGGCCTCCTGGAAGATCTGCGGCCACTCGGCGCGGGGATCGATTCGCGCCTCGAGGGCGTCCGTCTTGACCTTCCCTTCCGCCGTATCGATCTTCTTCCCGGTGGCGGAGCCGATCGCCCAGGCCTCCTTGACGCGGTAGAGAATCTTCTTCCCGTCCGCGGAGAGGTCGTAGCCGTCCGCCTCCGCCAGCAGCGTTTCGGTCTTGCGATCTTTCAGGTCGAAGCGCTGGAGCGCCTTCTTCCCGTCGCTCGCGCGGAAGTAGAAGATCTGGCCCGCGAGTCCCGCCTGGAGATTGGAGAG
>DATNMZ010000047.1:0-3425 GCA_035602095.1 Thermoanaerobaculia bacterium | reverse complement strand
AACTCCGGGCTGTCCACGCCGTAGGGCGGCTCGTACTCGTAGACGGTCCGCTTCTCGGAAAAGATGTAGGAACAGCCCGGGAGGGGCGCGAGGAGCGCGAAGAGGATGGCGAAGACGCCCGTCTTCGCGGCGGGCCCGGCTCGCCGGCTTCCGGCGGGCAAGACCTTCGCATAGGCTCCCGCCGTGCCCTCGAGAAGCGACCGCCGTCCTCGCAAGCCGAAAGTCTATCGAATCCCCGTCGAGTCGTATGTCATCGCTCTCGCGATCGCTTTCGCGTTCTCGGTCGCGTTTTCGCTCCTTTCCCAACCAAAGCACGTGCGCTATCTGATCCCCCACTTCTTTTCCGTCGAGGACGACACCTTTCTCCCCTCCGCACACGCTCTGGCGAACCCATCGATGCTCGGAGGAAACCGGGTGCGCGTCCTCGTCAACGGAGACGAGATCTTTCCGGCGATGCTCGGCGCGATCCGGAGCGCCCGCAAGACGATCAACCTCGAGTCCTACATCTTCTGGTCGGGGAGGGTCGGGTCCCGGTTCCGCGACGCTCTGTCCGAGCGCGCCCGGCGCGGCGTCGAAGTGCGGCTGATCCTCGACGCGGTCGGATCGAAGTTGAAGCTGAAGGACTCCGACGTGAACGCCCTGCGCTCGGCCGGCTGCCTCGTGGAGTTCTACCACCCGCTGCGTCCGTGGATGCTCGATTCGATCAACAACCGCACCCACCGGAGAATCCTGGTGGTAGACGGGCGCGTCGGTTTCACTGGCGGCGCGGGAATCGCGGACGAGTGGCTCGGGAACGCGGACGCGCCGTCGCATTGGCGCGATACCCACGTCCAGGTCGAGGGACCGGTCGTGGCGCAGCTCCAGACCGCGTTTCTCGACAATTGGGCGGAGCTCCACGGCGATGCCCTTCTCGGCGAGAGCTTCTATCCGAAGCTCGAGGCCGTCGGAGGCACCCCGTCGCAGGTCATCCCGTCCACCTCCCGTGCCCCGAGCTCCGCGACGAAGCTCCTCTATGCGGTCTCGATCGCCGCCGCGCAGCAGCGCCTCTTCCTTTCGAACTCGTACTTTCTTCCGGACTGGGAGACGAGCGCGGCGCTCGTCTCCGCGGCAAAACGGGGAGTCGACGTCCAGGTCATCGTGCCCGGCCAGGTGAACGACGTGCCCGCGACGAAGGCCGGGGGACGCTCCGCGTTCGGGGCGCTCTTGCGGGGGGGCGTGAAGATTTTCGAGTACCAGCCCACCATGTTTCATCCGAAGACGATGGTGGTCGACGGGCTGTTCGCCACGATCGGCTCGACCAACTTCGACAACCGGTCGTTCCGCCGCAACGACGAGATCAATCTGACCATCGCGGACGCCGCGGTCGCCCGGAGGATGGAGGAGCTGTTCCGGAAGGATCTCGCCCGGTCGCGCCCCTACACCTACCAGGACTACCTGGGCCGTTCCGTCAAGGACCGCCTCTTCGAGTGGGCGGTCCTTCCCTTCCGCTCGGAGCTCTGAGCTCCTGACATTTCTTACAAACCGCGTTACAACCACCGCTAAACCGGTGACAAGCTTCGTCAGCCGAAGCGGCGTCGCCGAGAGCACGTCTTTTAGATTCAGTCGTTTACTAGACTGGTCTCCGCTGGCCGCCCGCTTGCAATCCCAAGGAGCCGAGGAACCAAAATCCTCACCTCCTCCTTTCGCCCCCCGGGCGGTTCCCACCCCGACCCGGGGACTTTTTTTGCCTGGAAGAAGAGAAGGCCCGGTTCCCTGCCCTCCCGGGGAGGGCCCCCCACCCCCCACCTCAACGTCCGCTGAAGCCGCCTGTGGAATTTGGGGGGCTCGAAGCACTTCTTTCCTTCGTTTCCCGTTTCCCGTTTCCCGATTCCCGGCCCCTGAAATCGAGGCCGGCTCCCAGGCTGATACCGTTTTCCCGTGCGGGTCCTGGCCGGCGACATCGGAGGCACGAAGACCGCCGTCGCGATCGTGCAAATCGGGGCACGCCGGCTCACCCTCGAACGGTCCCGGAAATACCCGAGCGCCCGCCACGCCTGCCTCGAAGAGATCCTCGAGGACTTCCTCGGCCAGGAGTCGCGGCGCCCCCGGTATGCGGGGTTCGGGGTGGCGGGCCCCGTCGTTGCGGGGCGTTCGAGCGTCACGAAGCTGCCCTGGACCATCGACGAGAGGACGATCTCGCGGACGCTCAAAATCCCGCGCGTCCGGGTCGCAAACGACTTCGTCGCCGCCGCGCTCGGTATCCCGTATCTGACCGGCCGGCAGGTCGTTACGGTCTCGGAAGGCGAGGGAGACCCGGGCGGACCGATGGCTCTCATCGGCGCCGGGACAGGGCTCGGCCAGGCGGCCCTCTGGACGTCCGGCGGGAGGATCGAGGTCCTGCCGTCCGAGGGAGGCCATGCCGATTTCGGCCCCCGGACCCCGCGCGAGGACGGCCTCGTCCGTTTCGTGCGGGCCCGGTTCGGGCGCGTCAGCCGGGACCGCCTGCTCTCGGGTGAAGGCCTGGCACACGTCTACGAATTCCTGAAGGAGGACGGCGCCGCCCCCGAGTCCGCGCGAGTCGCCCGCGCGTTCGAAGCGGAAGATCGAGCGTCCGTCATCGGCCGCTTCGGCCTCGAGAGGGACGACCCGTTGTGCGCCCTGGCGCTCGCGACTTTCGTCTCGATCTACGGCTCGGAAACCGGCAATCTGGCGCTTCAGTACCGGGCGACGGGGGGTGTCTACGTCGGGGGCGGAATCGCCGCGCGGATCCTGCCGGCCCTCCGGACGGCCACCTTCCTGGACGCCTTCCGGAGCAAACCGCCGATGGACGATCTGCTCAGGCGGATTCCAGTGCGGATCGTACGGGATGCCCGGCTCGGACTCTTCGGGGCGGCGGCGGCGGCCTACCGAATGGCGATCGAAACGACGCGCCCCTCTTCGACGTCGATGCGCCGCCCGATCCGCGGGTAGGCCCACCGCTGGAGGTGGCGGCCCCGGGGTGTCACGACATCCACCATCGAGTCGGGCTGGCCGAGCACACGCCGCACCTCGGCAGCGGTCATCCCCACCTTCAGCATCCCGATCGGGATGTCCTGGTCTTCCTGCAGCACCGGGCCCGCCTCCGCGACCACGCGCTTGTGCTCGGACTCGCCGATTGCCGCCTTCGATTCGAAGAGGGAGCTCGTCAGGCGGTCGATCAGACCCGCAACGGTGGGTCGGTCGCGCAGGATCCAGACCACTGCGGCGGCGACGAGCAGGAGAAGCAAGAAGCGGCGCACGGCTACCCCCGCAGCCCGGGAGAAGGAGGAGTCTTTTTTCGCATTTTTTGCCTGTGGCGGGAGCGTCGCTCCCCGCGGCCTAGCCCCGTGTCCCCTCCGCGAGCGCCCGCTCGACGCGGGCCGCGAGCTCGGCGATTCTCTCCAGACAGCTCGCACGCTGGCCGCTCC
>DATNMZ010000046.1:0-8603 GCA_035602095.1 Thermoanaerobaculia bacterium | reverse complement strand
GATCGCGCGGGCGGTGACCTCCGCCGCCGCGGCGCCGACTTGCAGGCGCAGAGGCAGCGGGGGAGCAGGGCCGGGCGGCGCGAGCGCGAAGATGACGTCGCCGTCCACAACGGTGTGGGCCGGGCGGACCGCTCGAGCGATCCCGTCGTGCGCTTCGATCGCCACGCGTTTCAAGGCGCCCGGCTCGAACGGGACGGTCGTCGCGACGCAGACGAGAGTCGTGTTCGCGCCCGCCGGAGGCGAGTCGCGCAGCTCCGCGCGCCAGAGCACATCCGCCGAGCGCACCCGCCCGCCGCGGCCGTCGGACGGCGCGGCGAGCAGCCGCCCGGTGTCGGGATCGACGACGTCGCCGAACGGATTGACCGCGGCGATCGCGGCGACCCGCTCGCCGCCCGGAAGCGCCACCGTCCAGGCGCCGAGGCCTCCCGGAGCCGCGCGCGGCTGGCCGTAGAGCTTCCCCGCGGTCGCGCCGGTCCCCGCGCCGACGCGCCCGATCTCGAAGTCGCCTTCCGCGGCCGCGCAGGCCGCCTCTCCCATCGCTTCGTCGGGAAACGCGAGGGCGCTCCCGACCGCGAGATCGAAGAGAACGGCCGCCGCGACGATGGGAACTCGCGCGGGTCCCACCGCGAAGCCGGCTCCCGCCCGCCGCAGGAACGCCGACACGCCAGTGGCCGCCGCCAGCCCGAAGGCGCTTCCCCCGGTGAACAGGAGGGCATGGATCTCGGAGATGAGATTGCCCGGCGCGAAGACGCCCGTCTCGCGGGTGCCCGGTGCCCCGCCCCGCACGTCCACCGCGGCGATGGTTCCGGGCGGCGGCAGGATCACGGTGCACCCGGTGCGCCCTTCGAAATCGCTCGCGTGCCCGATGCGGAACCCCGCCGGAAACTGAGCTCGCGTCACGGCGCGCCCGGCAGACGGCGCAGCCGGGACGGCCGCCCCGCGCGATGGCACCGGACACAGAACCGCGCGCCGCGGAACGCGCGGAAACGCCGGAAAAGCTCGGCGCACCCGTCGCAGCGGTAGACGACCATCTTCCGTTCCCGGAATCGCTTCAGAGCCTCGGTCTCCGGGGCCGGCGAGCGCCTGGCCCCCAGCTGGCGGGCGAGCCTCCAGAAGAGCGCGCCGTGCCCCGCGCCGGGACCTCGCAGCCGGCACGCCCACGCGTGCGCCGCTTCGTGCCGCAGAGTCTCGAAGCGCTCCTCCTCCGAGAGGTGCGCGGAGATCGTGATGCGGTGCGGGTTGCCGTACACGATCTCGCCGCCCGTCAACTTCCGGCGCGAAAGCCGGACGATCGCCCTTCCCAGGGCGAAGCGCGCCGCCAGGCGATCGTATTGGAGTTGCAGTCGCGCCTCGTCGTCCAGCGCCCCGAGCGGGAAGAGAAGGCTCACGCGGATAAGATTAGCGCCGAATCGTCCGGTTCCCCGGACTGGCAAGGAGGAAAAATGTTTCGAAAATTCTCGTCACTCATCCTCGCGTCCGCGGCGTTGGCCGGAACCCTCGCGGCCCAGACCGCCGGCAAACCGGTCGAATTCGCGAGCGGCAGCGAGAAGGCCTCCGGCTACCTGGCTGCGCCGGAGAGCCCGGGCCGGAAGCCGGCCGTCGTCGTCATCCAGGAATATTGGGGCTTGAACGATTTCGTGAAGGCGAAGACCGACGCGTTCGCGAAAAAAGGATACGTGGCGCTCGCCGTCGACCTCTACCGGGGCAAAGTCGCTACCGACGCCGACGCCGCGCATCAGCTCATGCGGGGACTCCCGGAGGATCGGGCGATCCGGGACCTCAAGGCGGCCGTCGCGTACCTGCGCTCGCGGCCCGACGTGGACGGGAGTCGAATCGCCTCGATCGGGTGGTGCATGGGAGGCGGATATTCCCTCGGGCTCGCCCTCGCGGAGCCATCGCTTGCCGGGGCCGTCATCTATTACGGTCGGCTCGTGACGGACGACTCGACGATCGCCTCTCTCAAGGTCCCTTTGCTCGGGAACTTCGGCGGCGTGGACCAGGGAATCCCCGCGGAGAGCGTGCGGGAGTTCGAGCGCAAGGCGAAGGCGGCGGGCAAGGCGGTCGACTTCAAGATCTATCCGGAGGCGGGGCACGGCTTCGCTTCCTCGAAGGACCCGAAGGTCTTCCGTCCGGGGGACGCGAAGGACGCCGACGCTCGGGCGGAGGCTTTCCTGGCGAAGGTCCTTCGGGGCTGACCGGAGGAACCCCTCGACCGTACCGCATTTCCAGCGGCAGGCTGCTAGAATCCCCCGCGCTCGAGAGGAGGATCGA
This sequence comes from Thermoanaerobaculia bacterium, assembly GCA_035602095.1. Lineage (GTDB taxonomy): Bacteria > Acidobacteriota > Thermoanaerobaculia > UBA5066 > Gp7-AA6 > JALYUA01. The sequence goes on along the minus strand of DATNMZ010000046.1, from coordinate 6,332 downwards.
ATCGATGGGCATGTATCTGATCGCGGAACCCTGCATCGGCACGAAGGACACGGCGTGTGTGGACGTGTGCCCGGTCGATTGCATTCATCCGCGCAAAGACGAGAACGACTTCGCTTCGGTGGAGATGCTGTACATCGATCCCGACGTCTGCATCCAGTGCGGCAACTGCGAGCCGGCCTGTCCCGTGACGGCGATCTTCACGGAGGAGACGGTCCCCGAGAAGTGGAAGCACTATCTGCAGGTCAACGCCGACTGGTACAAGAACCGCGCGTGAGGCTCAGCCGCGCGACACGCTGATCTGGTGCGCCAGGTTCTGGCCGTCCGAAAGCGTCGTATACCGGATGGTCACCCTGGCCCCGACCGCCAGCGTGCCGTTGATTTTCGTTTCGTTGGTCCAGACAAAGCGGGTTTCTGGTCCGTCCGTCAGCGCGACGACCACGGCACGTTCGGTCGCCTGCAACTTCGCGACGTTGCCAGTCGCGGTCTGCATCTTCTCTCCGGCCGGGGCCGCAGCGAGCGTCCCGAGGCCGAGAGAGAGCGCCACGAGCAGGGCAGAAGCACGAAGGGCTTTTTGCATGGTTTCCTCCACCCAGGTGAACACGGGTAGGTGGCCCGACATTTCCTCTTCATTTGACAGGCTGGCGGCGGCTCCCTAAAATACGCCGTTTTCCCAATTTTCCGGGAGGCTCGAGAACATGGCAAAACGCTGGACGGAATCGGAATTGCGATTCCTGAAAGACAACGTTCAGAAGATGAGCGTACAGGCTCTCGCGGACGTTCTCTCCGTACGCATCGACGAGCTCGAGAGGAAGATGGAGAAGCTCGGGCTCCTCGGCGGGACCGAGGCGCCCGCGGCGAAGAAGGCGCAGACGTTGAAGGAGCTCTCTCGCCACACCGAGAACGCCCGGAAGGACTTCGACCGGGGCGTGGCGGCCCTCCAGAAAAAGAAGTTCGAGGAAGCCGAGAGGAACTTCACGGATTTGATTCAGAAGTACCCGGACGAAAAGGAGCTCGTCGATCGTTCGCGCGTGTACCTCTCGATCTGCGAGCGGTACCAGAAAGCCGCGCACCCCGCCATGACCGAGCCCGAAGAGTTCTACTACGCGGCGGTGGTCGAGAAGAACCGGGGAAACGTCTCCGAGGCGATCGAGCACTTGAAGCGCGCGGCGAAAAAGAATGGCGGAGGACGGGTCGACTTTCTTCTCGCCTGCTGCTACGCCCAGACGGGCGACTCGGAGGTCTCGCTCCTGCACCTGAAGAAAGCGATCGAAGAGGATCAGCGCCACCGCATCCTGGCGCGCCACGACCGCGATTTCGATCCGCTCCGCGAGACGCCGGAGTTCCAGGAGCTCCTCGCCTCGTAAGCGGAGCGGCCCGCGCCGGAAAGGCTGGGTTCCCGTGAAACAGCAAAGGGCGGCCCGCCCCGCGAAGCGGAAGGTCGCCGCGCGACCCCCGGCCGTCGGCCACGACCCGCGACTCGAGTCCGCGCCGCGGGTCGTCGTGCTCGCGGCGGGTGTCGGCTCGCGGATGCACTCCACACTCCCGAAAGTCCTTCACGAAGTCGGCGGCCGCGCTCTTCTCGAAGCGGTGCTCGAGACCGCCGGGACGCTGTCCCCCGCGGCCGTCGTCGTCGTCCTCGGCTCCGCGAGAGCGAGGATCGAAGCGGCTCTCGCCGACCGGCCGGTCACGATCGCGGTCCAGGACCCGCCGCTCGGCACCGGAGACGCGGTGCGGCAGGCGCTCCCGTCGCTTCCCGCGTCCGGAGGCCCCATCGTCGTCCTGTCCGGCGACGTCCCTCTCCTGCGGCCCGAGACGCTCGCCGCGCTCGTCGCAAAGCGAAACGCAGAGGGCCTGGACCTTGCCTTTCTGTCCTTCCGGCCGCCGGACCCGGGCGTCTTCGGGCGGGTGGTCCGCGATTCCCGAGGGCGAGTCCAGAGGATCGTCGAAGCGAAGAATGCGAGCGCGCGGGAGATCCGGATCGGAGAAGTGAACGCCGGCGTGTACTGCTTTGCGCCGGAGGCGCTCGCCCGGGCCGTCGCCGCCCTCGCGAGGGACGGGGGAAGCGGCGAGTATTTCTTGACCGACACCGTCGAGATCCTGGCCGGGGGCGGCGGGCGCGTGGATGCCGTTTCCGTCGAAGACTGGCGCGAGGCCTGGGGCGTCAACACCCGCCGGGACCTCGCCGCCGCGGAGGAGATCGAGCGGCGGCGCGCGATCGACCGGGCGCTCGATGCCGGGGTGACGATCCTGGACCCCGCGACCGTCCGCATCGGCCCGAAAGTAACGTTCGCGCCGGATGCGACGCTCCACCCTTTCGTCTCTCTCGAAGGCGGTACCTTCGTCGGCGAAGGCTGCGAAGTTTTTCCCTTCACCCGGATCCGGGACTCGCGCTTGAACGCGGGCGCCGTGGTGGGGCCGCACTGCGATCTCGAGGGCGCGGAGGTGGGCGTCCGTGCCCGCGTCGGGCCGTTCGCGCGGCTTCGGCCGGGCACGGTGCTCGGCGCGGACGTCCGGGTCGGGAACTTCGTCGAGACGAAAAACGCCGTGCTCGGCCGCGGTGCCAAGGCCCTTCACTTGACCTATCTGGGCGACGCGGAGATCGGACCCGGCGCGAACATCGGCGCGGGCGTCATCACCTGCAATTACGACGGAGAGAAGAAGCACCGCACCGAGATCGGGGAGGGCGCGTTCATCGGGAGCGACTCGCAGCTCGTTGCTCCCGTGACGGTCGGCCGGGGCGCGTACGTGGGCGCGGGGTCCACGATCACGAAGGACGTCCCCGACGGCGCCCTTGCCATCTCGCGCCAGCCGCAGAAGAACCTCGAGGGGTGGGTGGCCCGCCGAAAGGCAGGGAAATCGCATTAAAGTGAATCCGATGACCTCCCTCCGACGTCCGTTTCCCGTTTCCCGTTTCCCGTTTCCCGGCGCGGGAGCCTCCTGATGTGCGGCATCGTCGGGTACGTCGGTCCCCAGGAGGCCGCGCCGCTGCTGCTCGAGGGGTTGAAGCGCCTCGAGTACCGGGGCTATGACTCCGCCGGCATCGCGACCCTTTCGAACGGGACGTTCGAGATCCACCGCGCGCCCGGCAAGCTCGGCCGGCTGGTCGAGAAGCTCGGCGCCGCGACCTGCGCGGGCAAGACGGGGATCGGACACACGCGCTGGGCGACACACGGCCGGCCGACGGAGCCGAACGCGCACCCGCAGCGCGATTGCACCGGAACGGTCGTCGTCGTCCACAACGGGATCTTCGAAAATTTCGCCGAGCGCAAGGCGGAGCTCTCCGCTGCCGGGCACAAGTTCTCGAGCGAGACGGACACGGAGGTCTTCGCTCACGAAGTCGAGGCCGCGTTCGAAGGCGATCTCTTCCAGGCCGTCCGGCGGGCGACGAAGCGGCTGACGGGCGCCTATGCCGTCGTCGTCTCTTCGAGCCGGGAGCCCGGCGTTCTCGTCGCCGCGCGCTCGGGTCCGCCGATCGTCCTCGGCCTCGGCGCCGGCGAGAACTGGGTCGCCTCCGATCCTGTCGCGCTCGTGCCCTGGACGCGGGACGTCATCTTCCTCGAGGACGGCGACGTCGCGCGCGTCGACGCACGAAGCGTGCAGGTCTCCGATGGGGATGGAACGGCGTTGCACCGCCCGCCGCAGCGGATCCTTTGGGACGCGGTCGCGGCGGAGAAGGGCGGCTACCGCCATTTCATGCTGAAAGAGATCCACGAGCAGCCGACGGCGATCGCCGAGACCCTCGGCGGGAAGGTCGCGCTCGGCACGGGTGAGCTGCTTCTGGAGAGCCCGCTCCTGGCGCGCGACCGTGTCGCCGCCTTCGACCGCGTCCTTCTCCTCGCCTGCGGAACCTCGTGGCACTCCGCGCTCATCGGAAAGTTCCTGATCGAGGGCATGGCGCGAATCCCCGTCGAGGTGGACTACGGGAGCGAGTTTCGTTACCGGCGCCCCGTCGTCGATGATCGGACTCTGACCATCGGAATCTCACAGTCGGGAGAGACGGCCGACACCGTCGCAGCGCTCTCGGAAGCGCGCCGGTCGGGAGCGCCGATCGCCGCGATCGTCAACTCGCCGGGAAGCCAGATCGCCCGGATGGCGGATGCCGTCTTTCCGACGCACGCCGGCCCCGAAATCGGGGTCGCCTCCACGAAGGCGTTCACCACGCAGCTCGTCGTCCTGTTCCTGCTCGCCGCGAAGCTGCGCGAGTCCCGCGGCGCGGGCCGGGGGCTGTCCGAGCCGGAGCGGGAGGCGCTGTCGGCGCTTCCGCGCGCGCTTTCGGAGGTGCTCCTCCTCGAGCCGCGGCTGGAGCAGCTCGCGCGCGAGTACCACGGCGCCCGGGACTTTCTCTTCCTCGGCCGGGGCCTGCACTACCCGGTGGCCCTCGAAGGCGCGCTGAAGTTGAAGGAGATCTCCTACATCCACGCGGAGGGCTATCCCGCGGGGGAGATGAAGCACGGGCCGATCGCCCTGGTGGACGAGAACCTCCCTGTGGTCGTGCTCGCGCCGCACGACGGTTGGCGCGAAAAAACGCTCTCGAACCTCCGGGAGGTGAAGTCCCGGGACGGGATCGCGATCGTCGTCACGACCCGCGCGGATGAAGAGGTTCGCGGCCTCGCCGACCAGGTCCTCGTCGTGCCCGAGAGCATCCCCGAGCTCCAGCCGATCATCACCGTGGTGCCGCTCCAGCTTCTGGCGTACCACATCGCCGTGCGCCGGGGTTGCGACGTCGACCAGCCGCGGAATCTGGCGAAGTCGGTGACGGTGGAATGATGAAGTAGTTGTCAGTTTTCAGTTTTCAGTTCTCAGTTTTCAGCTCTCCCGCCTCCACCCGCCTCACGCCGAACTGATAACTGACCACTGACAACTGATAACTTTCCCCGGATGTCCGACTCTCCCTCTCTTCGAGGTCTGAACCCCGAACAACGCGAAGCCGTCCTCCACGCGAAGGGCCCCCTGCTGGTCCTCGCGGGCGCCGGCTCGGGCAAGACGCGAGTCATCACGCACCGGATCGCGCGTCTCGTCGAGGCGGGCGCGGATCCGCGCGGCATCGTCGCCGTCACCTTCACGAACAAGGCGGCCGAGGAGATGCGCGGCCGCGTACAGAAGCTCGTCGGCGCCGCGGTGCCCGTCGGCTTCGTCGGGACCTTTCACTCCTGGTCGCTCCGCTTTCTCCGCCGAAACCACGTGGCCGCGGCGCTGCCGCCGCGGTTTTCGATCGCCGACTCCGCCGACTCTCTCGCCCTCGTGAAGGAAGCCATGTCGGATCTCGGCCTGTCCGAGCAGATGCTTCCGCCCGGTTCCGTTCGGTCGCGAATATCGCACGCAAAGAACGCGCTCGTCTCGGCCAAGGAGTTCGAGTCGGCGCAATCGGACTTCGCGGGAGAACGGATCGCGAAGGTGTACCGGCTCTACGAGAAGAAGCTCGCCGCCGCGGGGGCGCTCGATTTCGACGACCTCATCCTGCGCTCCGTCCGGCTCCTCGAATCGCGGGCGGACGTGCTCGCGTCGGAGCGCCGCCGCACGCGCCACCTGCTCATCGACGAATATCAGGACACGAACGTTTCCCAGGATGCGCTGGTGCGCTTCCTCGGCGAAGGCGCGGACTCCTTCTGCGCCGTGGGCGACGAGGACCAGTCGATCTACCGCTGGCGGGGAGCGGAGGTCGAGCACATCCTCCGCTTCGACGAGGATTTTCCGGCCGCGCGAGTCGTAGCGCTCGAGCGCAACTACCGCTCGACGGCGAAGATCCTGGAGGCCGCCTCCGCCGTCGTCTCGCACAACCGGCGCCGGCGCCCGAAACGCCTGCGGGCGGACCGGGGGGAAGGTTCCCGAGTGCGTCTGTGGCTCTTCGACGAGGACCGCTCCGAGGCGGAAGCCGTGGCCCGGGAGATCGGCTCGGCCGAACGCGCGCCGTCCGAAGTCGCGATCCTCTATCGTACCAACGCCCAGTCGCGCAGCTTCGAAGAGGAGCTCGTCCGGCGGCGAATTCCCTACGTCGTCGTCGGCGGCATGAAGTTCTACGACCGCGCGGAGGTCAAGGACGCGCTCTCCTACCTGCGCCTCGCCGTGCGGCCCGACGACGACCTCGCGTTCCGCCGGGTCGTGAACGTTCCGGCTCGCGGGATCGGGGCGGCCACGCTCGATCGGATCTCCTCGGCTTCCTCGGCGGCCGGCCGATCGTGGTGGGCGGTCTCCGGAGAGGCCCTGCCCGGCCTGGCCGACCGCGCCCGCGTCGCCCTCCGCCGCTTCCGGACACTCGTTCTCGATCTCCAGGAGAAGGCGGAGTCGTACTCGCCCTCGGCGCTGCTCGAGTATCTGCTCGAAGCGACCGGATA
>DATNMZ010000045.1:0-5130 GCA_035602095.1 Thermoanaerobaculia bacterium | reverse complement strand
CCGGCGGTGATCGCCCGCGTCGATTCGCGCGTATCGCCGCCGATGACCGCCTTGCGCCGCTGCCCGCCCGCGAGGCGGCGGCCGAGCTCGTACCCGATTCGCCGGACGGAGAGAGCGTCCAAAGGGAAGAGGCCCGCGCGGCCCCGAAGGCCGTCCGTCCCGAAGAGCTTCATCGCCTTCGTCCCCGCGGCGCGGGAGTCGGAGGCGGAGGGGTCGTCGGGAGGGCACGGATGTGGACGCCGACGGTCACGACCTGGCCCTCGCGCACCCGCACGCCCGGAGCGTCGGCGAGCACGGTCGCGGGGACGGAGAAGCTCGCGCTTCGCTCCGCGACGGAGATCGGATCCGTGGAAACGGAAGTCATCTTCGCGAGGACACCGGAGGGGCCCGCGATCCGGGCGGTGCGCGGCTCGACGGTGACGTCCGCAACGGCGAACCCCGGCGCGGGCGTTCCCGTGACGTTGACGGCGACGGGAAGCACCTTTTCCGTCACCGAGTCGAGCACGATCCGCACCTCCGCGGGCGAGATCGCGATGACCTCGATCTCGGGGGCGACGTTGATGTCCTCCGGAGCGAGGCGGTAGAGACGCTCGCCGCGCGTGGCGCCCTGCAGGTCGATCACGGCCTCGATTTTGTCCGGGTCGACCTGGCGCAGAGCGGTGAACGGACCGCGCACCCGAACGTCCACGCCGGAGGGGACGGGAGAGGCGATGATCGTCCGCGGCGGGATGTTCACCACCGACAGGGCGATTCGGTAGCTTCGTTCGGAGATGCGCTCACGCCGCTGAGCCGAAAGCACGAACCAGACCAGGAGCGCGATGGCGAGGGCGAGGAGCTTCAGCCCGAGGTTGCGGAAAGGGGAGGGCCGGACCGCCATCAGGCCGCCGCGGACTCGCGCAGGAGAAGGTCCCGGAGGCCCTTCCCGTCGAGGTCCTCGATCATCTGGCCGTTGCGGGCGACGGAAATCGTTCCCCGCTCCTCCGAGACGACGACCGCCAGCGCGTCGGTTTCCTCCGTGATCCCGATCGCGGCGCGATGCCGGGTCCCGAAGCGCTTGGAGAGGCCTTCATTCAACGAGAGCGGCAGAAAGCAGGCCGCGGCGGCGACTCGTTCGCCCGAGAGAATCACCGCGCCGTCGTGGAGCGGGGTCCCGGGCGCGAAGACCGTGACGAGCAGATCGTACGACACCGCGGAGTCGAGCTGGACTCCATTCTCGATGTAATTCTTCAAGCCCTCGCGCCGCTCGAGCACGATGAGAGCGCCAGTGCGGCGGGCCGAGAGCGACGTGACGGCGAGCACGATGTCCGAGATCGTCTCCTCGGCCTGGTATCCGGAGAACCAGGCGAAAAAAGGGGTTCGTCCGAACGTCGCCAGTGCGCGCCGCAGCTCCTGCGCGAAGAGCACGATGATGGCAAACGGGACGTAGAAGAAGAGCGCCTGCAGAATGGTCCGGAGCGCCACGAGGTTCAAGAAGACGGCGATCTCGTAGATGACGAAGACGGTCAGGATTCCGAGAACCATCTGCACCGCCCGCGTCCCCCGGATGAGCCGGAGCAGCATGTAGACGATCAGCGCGACGATGAGGACGTCGACGGCGTCCCGCCAGGTGAACGTCAACTGGGAAAAACTTCCGAAGCGGCGGGAGAGAGCGTCGATCACGAGCTCACGGCTCCCGCCCGGGGAGAGGTCGCGGAGCCCTCCGGGTGCTCGTCCCGAGGCGCCGCGCCCGGGCCCCGGCTCGGAGCGGTCGCCGGAGACGTCCGGGGCGCCGGCGTGGCGATGGCGCGGCGCATCCGGAGAAAGCGAGACGTCTCCGCGACGTCGTGGACCCGGATCAGAGCGGCGCCGGCGTCCGCCGCCGCAGCCGCGCAGGCGAGAGAGCCGGGGACGCGGTCGCCGGGAGGGGAGTCGTCAGCGACCCCCGAGAAGCGGCGCACGAATCCCTTGCGCGAGGCGCCGATCGCGACGGGATACCCGAGGGAGCGCAGCGCGGCGAGATGTCGCAGGAGGAGGAGGTTGCCCTCCGCGCTCTTTCCAAAGCCGAGTCCGGGATCGAGCGCGATCGCGTTCGCCGGGATTCCGGCCGCCCGAGCGCGGCCGGCCGCCTCCGCCAGCGCCGCCGCCACCTCCGCGACCAGGTGCCCGTAGGTGGTGTCGCGCTGCATCGTTCGGGGATCGATGCCGCGCATGTGCATCAGGAGGACGCCGGCGCCCGACCGCGCGACCGCGTCCGCCATCGCCGGATCGAACCGGAGCGCGGAGACGTCGTTGACGAGGTCCGCGCCCGCCTCGATTGCCCGGAGGGCCACCGCCGCCCGCCGCGTGTCGATCGACAGCGGCGCTTGCGTCCGGCGTCGAATCCCCTCGAGGACGGGTACGACGCGCCGCATCTCCTCGTCTTCCGAGACCTCCTCGGCCGGCCCGTAGGCCGCCGGTCGGGTGGACTCCCCCCCGACGTCCACGGCGGCCGCGCCCAGCTCGAAGAGCTCGAGGGCGCGGGCGATCGCGCGGCCGGTGTCGAATGCCAAACCGCCGTCGGAAAACGAATCCGGCGTCACGTTGACGACTCCGAGCACCACCGGGCCTTGCGACAGGTCGAGCGAACGCCCGTGTGCCAGGTGAAGCGAGACCGATTGCGCGCCCGCTCTCTCGAAGGCCGCCGCCGCGCGCTGGCGAAGGCTCACCGGCAGGGCTTTGAGAGTCTCGGCCCGGCGCGCCCGGGCGACCACGATAGGAGGGGAGGCGGAACCGGCGAGCCGCACCACGTCGACGGGATATTCGCCGGCCGCGAAGGTCGCGGGGCGAAACCCGTCCCAGGAGGCGATCTCCTGGAGCAGCGCCGCGTCCGCGGCGGGGAAAACGAGATCGGCGGTCACGGACGCAGTTTAGCGAATCGGCCCAACGCGCGATCCGCGATCTGCGATCGGGTGATTACGCGGGCTCGGGAAGCAGTCCTCCGACGTCGCCCGAGGGCTGCGGAACCCCCGGGGGCGCCACGATCGGCGGCTTCGGAGGACCGGACTTGCGAAGCTTCGCGATGTCCGTCCCCGTCTCCTCGGCGAGGATCTGCAGGACCTCTTCGCCGTCCAAGACTTCCTTCTCGAGAAGAGTCCGCGCCAGACGGTGCATCGATTTCTCATTCTCGCTGATGATCTTCTTCGCCCGCTCGTAGGCCGCGGTGACGATGCGCCGCACCTCCGCATCGATGAGGTTGGCGGTCGCTTCCGAGTAGTCGGGGTTGCGGCCGAAGTCGCGCCCGAGGAATACCTCGCCGTCCGCCTTGCCGAACGTCAGCGGCCCCAATTCGCTCATGCCCCACTCGCACACCATCTTGCGGGCGAGCTCGGTCGCCTTCTCGATGTCGTTGCCGGCGCCGGTCGTCATGTGGCCCAGGAACTTCTCTTCGGCGATCCGGCCACCCATCATGACGGTGATCGTCGCGTCCAGGTACTCCTTCGTGTGCGAGTACTTGTCCTCCGCCGGGAGCTGCATCGTGACTCCGAGCGCGCGGCCGCGCGGGATGATCGTGACCTTGTGGAGCGGGTCCGCGTCCTGCTGCAACGCGGCCACGAGCGCGTGCCCGCCCTCATGGTAGGCGGTGTTGCGCTTCTCCTCTTCGGTCATGATCATCGACTTGCGCTCGGGACCCATCATGACCTTGTCCTTGGCGTACTCGAAGTCGATCATCTCGACCTTTTTCTTGTTGAAGCGCGCCGCGTTCAAGGCGGCCTCGTTCACGAGGTTGGCGAGGTCGGCGCCCGAGAAACCCGGGGTGCCGCGCGCCATGATCGAGAGATCCACGTTGTCCGCCAGCGGCGTACTGCGCGTGTGGACGCGGAGGATCTGTTCCCGGCCCCGCAGGTCGGGTCGGTCGACGACGACCCGCCGGTCGAATCGCCCGGGCCGGAGGAGCGCCGGATCGAGAACGTCCGGCCGGTTGGTGGCCGCGACGAGGATGACTCCCTCGTTCGTGTCGAACCCGTCCATCTCGACGAGCAGCGCGTTCAGCGTCTGTTCGCGCTCGTCGTGTCCGCCGCCCAACCCGGCGCCGCGGTGCCGGCCGACGGCGTCGATCTCGTCGATGAAGATGATGCAGGGCGCGTTCTTCTTCCCCTGCTCGAAGAGGTCTCGGACGCGGGACGCGCCGACGCCGACGAACATCTCGACGAAGTCGGAGCCGGAGATCGTGAAGAACGGGACGTTCGCCTCGCCGGCGACCGCGCGGGCCAGGAGCGTCTTGCCGGTGCCGGGAGGGCCGATCAGCAGCACGCCCTTCGGGATCTTTCCGCCGAGCTTCTGGAACTTCTGCGGATCTTTGAGGTATTCGATGATCTCTTGCAGCTCGACTTTCGCCTCTTCGACGCCCGCGACGTCCTTGAAGGTCACCTTCTTCTGGGTCGGCGTGAGCAGTTTCGCGCGCGACTTGCCGAAGGAGAGGGCCTTGTTCCCGCCTGCCTGCATCTGCCGCATGATCACGAACCAGATCGCCACGAGGAGGATGAGCGGCCCGTACATGACGAGCGCCGAGACGAAGGAAGAGTCCTTCATCGGCGTGGCCTCGATCTCGACCCCCTTCGCCGACAGGTCTTCGACGAGCTTCGGATAGACCGGCGCGTAGGTCTTGAAGAGCGTCTCGCGCTTCCCGGAAGAGGGTGCGTAGGTTCCGCGGATCTCGTCTCCGCGGATGGTCACCTTCTGCACGTGGCCCTGGTTCACCTGCGTCAAGAAACGGGAGAAGGTGATTTCCTCGACGGGCGTCGCGCCGGTCTTGAAGACGTTCCAGGCCAGGATGATCAGAACGAGGATGACCATCCAGAGCAGAAGATTCTTGATGGTGGCGTTCAACGGCGATGACTCCTTGAGAAAAGGGACACTTCCGGCGCGTTTAGCATAACGGAGGCGGGCCTCCTTTTATTGCCCGGCGCCGGAATATTCCCCGGCCGCTATGTGAGGCCGTAGATCTCCGCGATGTACGGGAGATGGGCGTATCGGCCGCCGTGCTCCATTCCGTAGCCGACGAAGCGGCCTCCCTCCGTGGAGAACAGCGTGTGGTCCACCTCGCAGTCGGTCGTCCGCTCGGGCGCCTTGTCGATGATCGAGACGAGCCGGATGGCGGGAGCTCCCGAAGCC
>DATNMZ010000044.1:0-12402 GCA_035602095.1 Thermoanaerobaculia bacterium | reverse complement strand
AGGTGATAGGTGATAGGTGATAGGAGTCAGGTGTCCGGTGTCCGGTGTCCGGTGGCGGGCGTCCGTTAGCTCCTAGAGGTACGCTCCGGCTTCCTCGTCCAGCAGCCAGAGCAGCGATCCCTGGCGCGGCCGCACCCGCCCGGCGGGGAACGCGCTCGAGCTCCTTTTCCCGACGATCGCGGCGGCCACGGCCGCCTTCTCCGCTCCGGCGACGAGAAACACGACACGCCGGGCGGCGTTCAAGGCCGGGTACGTCAGGGTGACCCGCCAGCTGCCAACTTGCGGGACCCAGTTCGCGGCGACGGAGCGGTCCCGCACGGAGAGCGCGCGGGTGCCCGGAAAGAGCGAGGCCGTGTGGCCGTCGGCGCCCAATCCGAGCAGGATGAGGTCGAAGCGCGGCCGGCGCTCCCCCGGGAACTGCTCCTCCAGAATCCCGGCATACCCCTCCGCTGCTCTCTTCGGCGGGTCCTCCCCCCGAATCCGGAAGGTCCGCTCCTCCCGGATCCCGAGCGGCTCGAACAGCGTTCGGCGCGCCATGCGATAGTTCGACCGGTCCGAGTCGGGCGGGACGCATCGCTCGTCGCCGAAGAAAAAGAGCGTCCGCTTCCATTCGATGCCACGGCGAAAGGGCGCCTTCGTCAGGCGCTCGTGGAGCGCGCACGGGGTCGAACCGCCCGAGAGCGCGACTTTGAAGGCCCCGCGCGCCGCGATCGACTCCTTCGCCGCCGACTGAAACTGCCGGGCCGCCTCTTCGGCGAGAGCCGGGAGCCCGGGAAGGATCCTCGCCTCGAACCTCGGCGGCGCCTCCGGCGGGAGCCGCGTCACGGCGTTACAGCGTCCGCCAGCGCCGCCCCTCGCGCTCCAGGAATCGATCCGCGGACTCGGGACCCCAGGTCCCCGACGCGTAGTTCGGAAAGTCGCCCGGAGCGTGCCCCTCCCAGGCCTTCAGGATCGGAGAGACGACCCGCCAGGCCTGCTCGACTTCGTCGCCGCGGGTGAAGAGCGTCTGATCCCCGTGCGTGACGTCCAAGAGCAAGCGCTCGTAGCCCCCCTGGATGGGCGCGCCCAGCTTCGAGTAGGGGAAATCCATGTAGACGGACTGCACCTGCATCACCGTGCCCGGAATCTTCGCGTCGAATTTCAGGGAGACCCCCTCGCCCGGCTGGATCCGCAGCCGCAGGACGTTCGGGTTGAGCGTCCCCGCGGCTTTGGAAAAGAGGGGATGGGGGACGCGCTTGAACTCGATCGCGATCTCGGACACCCGTTCCGCGAGGCGCTTTCCCGAGCGAACGTAGAACGGGACGCCCGCCCAGCGCCAGTTGTCGATGGCGAACTTCACGGCCGCGTACGTCGGAGTGTTCGACTGGGGGTTGACCTTCTCCTCCTCGCGATAACCGGGGACCTTCTTGCCCTCCACTACACCGGGCCCGTACTGCCCCCGGACCGCCCACTCGTCGATCGCGTTCTCGGGGATCGGCCGGATCGACTGGAGGACCTTCACCTTTTCCGCGCGGACGGCGTCCGCCTCGAAGGCGACGGGCGGCTCCATCGCGGTCAGGCAGAGGAGCTGGAGGAGGTGGTTCTGGAACATGTCGCGGACGACGCCGGCGGAGTCGTAGTAGCCCGCCCGATGGCCGACGCCTATCGTCTCGGAGACGGCGATCTGAACGTGGTCGATGTACCGGTTGTTCCAGAGCGGCTCGAAGACGCCGTTTGCGAAGCGCAGCACGAAGATGTTCTGAACGGTCTCCTTCCCGAGGTAGTGGTCGATCCGGTAGATCTGGCGCTCCTGGAACACGGTGCGGAGCTCGTCGTTCAATTCCTTTCCGGACTGCAGGTCGTGGCCGAAGGGCTTCTCGACGACGACACGCGCCCAACCCCCCTCCGGGCGCGCCAGGCCCTTTTCGCCCAGGAGATTCACGATCGCGGGGTCGGCCTCCGGGGGCGTCGCCAGGTAGAAGATGCGATTCTTCGGGCCTCCGCGCTTCCCCTCGATCGCGTCGATCGCCGCCTTCAAGCGCTCGTACAAACCGGCGTCGCCGAAGTCGCCCGCGATGTACTGGACGATCGAGGGAAGCTCGCCGGGGCGTCCCTGGGTCGGCGGTGTGAACTCGCGGGCGCCGCCGTCCAGGTAGGCGCGAAACTCCGCATCGCTCATCTCCGAACGGGCGAGGCCGATGATTGCAAACTCGGGCGAGACCGATCCATCGCGAAGGAGATGGGCGATGGCCGGGGCGAGAAGCCGGCGGGTCAAGTCCCCCGAGGCGCCGAAGATGACGAGCGTGAAGGGCGGCCGGATCTCCTCCTCCCCCCGGAGGTCGCGGTCCGGCGCTTCGGCCGGCTCGACGCGCGGCTCGAAAGGAATGACGGCGGCGCTCATTGCGCCTTCACCGCATGGCCGCCGAATTCGTTTCGCAGAGCGGCGTTGACCTTCGCAGCGAATGAGTCGGGCTGCCGGGACGCGAAGCGCGCGAACAGAGCGCCGGCGAGGCCCGGCATCGGAACGGCCTTGTCGATCGCGTCCTGCAGTGTCCAGCGGCCCTCTCCGGAGTCCTCGACGTATCCGCGGATCGCTTTCAAGCCCGGGTCCTTTTCGAACGCGAGCACGAGCAGATCGAGCAGCCAGGACCGAACGACCGAGGCGTGCGTCCAGAGCTTCGAGATCTGATCGAGCTGGAGGCTGTAGTCGCTCTTCGCCAGGAGCTCGAACCCCTCGGCATAGCCCTGCATCATCGAATACTCGATGGCGTTGTGCACCATCTTCACGTAGTGGCCCGCCCCGGCGGCACCCACGTGCGCATACCCGTCTGGAGGAGCGAGCGTCTTCAAGGCGGGCTCCGCGGCGCGGACGTGCTCCGGCGTCCCGCCGACCATGAGGCAGTAGCCATTGTCGAGACCCCAGACGCCGCCGGAGGTTCCGGAGTCGACGAAACCGATTCCGGACGCGGACAGGTCCGCGGCGCGCCGGACGGAATCGGTGAAGCGCGAGTTGCCGCCGTCCACGATGACGTCGCCCCGGGAAAGGCGAGGTTTCAGGGCGGCGATCGAATCGTCCACCGGCTTGCCCGCCGGGATCATCAGCCAGACGACGCGGGGGGGATCGAGCTTCGCAACGATGTCTTCGAGCGAGCTCGCGCCGACGGCGCCGTGGGATACGGCTTCCCGAACGGCGTCTGATCCCCGCGCGTAGGCGACGACCCCGTGGCCGCCCCGCAGAAGCCGATGGACCATGTTGCCGCCCATTCTCCCGAGACCGACGAATCCGAGTTTCATTCCGTCTCCTTTCGGACTCCCTCTCCCGGCGAAGGGGCGAGGTCCCGCGGTCCCATCAACCCCGACCGCCGGATGCCCGCTCGACCGCCGCCGCGAGATCCCGGAAGCCCCGGTCCAGCGGGCCGGAGAGGTGGACTCGGAGGCTGCGCCGGCCGCGCGACCGCAGCGCGGCCAGGTCTCCCGCCGCCTGCGCCGCCACGACCCGCCCGAAATCGTACGGCTTGCCGGGAATGGCAATCTGTTCGCGCGGCTCCGCGGTCACCTGGAGAAACACACCCGTGTCGGGACCGCCCTTGTGGAATTGTCCGGTCGAATGGAGAAAGCGCGGCCCGAAGCCCAGGGTCGTCGCCACCCGCCATCGGTCGCGCACCGCAAGCCGGATCGCCTGCAGAGCCGCCTCGTTTCTTAGAGTCGAAGGAACGTAGGCCGTGATCGCGAAGTAGTCCCCGGGCCGCAGCGTAGAGAGGAGGTCGCGAACCAGGCCGGCGTCGACGCCAGCGGGAGGCTCTTCCCCGGGCACCTTCCCGC
This sequence comes from Thermoanaerobaculia bacterium, assembly GCA_035602095.1. Classification (GTDB taxonomy): domain Bacteria; phylum Acidobacteriota; class Thermoanaerobaculia; order UBA5066; family Gp7-AA6; genus JALYUA01. The sequence goes on along the minus strand of DATNMZ010000044.1, from coordinate 8,601 downwards.
CCAGGATCTCGTTGGTCCGGTCCTTCGCCTCCTGCACGTTCGGCTGATCGAAGGGGTTGATCCCGAGCAGCTTTCCCGCGACCGCGGTGGCGAACTCCCACCGAAACATCTCGGCGCCCAGGTCGAGGGCATCGGCAATCTCGAATCGTACGCTCGGGTGGCCCGCCGCCTCGAGGGGCTTCAACCGCGCGTTCTGCCGCGCGGGATCGGTCGAAGCGGACGAAGCGGCGATCGAGGCGAAGAACCGGTCGTTTCCGTACACCTCCGGAGGCCCGAGCGGTTCGCCTTCGACGGGCAGAATCCCCTTCCCCTCCTTGCCGGTGCTCTCGGCCACGAGTTGCTCGATCCACATTCCAAACCGCGAAATCGGCGGGCCCACGTCGAACGTCAGCTTGTCGCGGCCCGAGAGCGCGAGGACGCCCATCGCCGCGCCGAGGGCGAGCCCCGGGTTGTCGCCGTCGCTCCGCCGGCAGGCCTGCGCCATGCCGCGCGCCCGGCGAAGCAGCTCCGCGACGTCGACTCCCGCCAGCGCCGCCGGCACGATTCCGAAGTTCGACAGCGCGGAATAGCGGCCGCCGATGGTGGGATCTCCGGGGAACACGCGGCGCACTCTCCGCCGGGCCGCCTCCGCCTCGAGGGCGGATCCCGGATCGGTGATGACGACGAAGCGGCTGCCCGCCTTTTCTCCGAGCGCCTCCACCGCCTGAGCATAGAACGCGTCGAAAAAAATGTTCGGTTCGAGCGTCGAACCGGACTTGGACGACACGACGTACAGGGTGCGCTCGGGCGTCTCTCCGCGCGCGACTTCGAGAACGCTCGCGGGCGCGGTCGAGTCGAGCACCTCGAGCCGGGGAAAGCCGCTCCGGCGGGGAAAGGAGTCTGCGAACACGAGCGGGGCGAGGCTCGATCCGCCCATCCCGAGTACGACGACACGTTCCGTCCCCGCGATCGCCTCCGAGACGAAGGCCTGCAGTTCCGGCTCGTCCTTCGCCATCCGATCGGCGATCGTCAGCCATCCGAGCGCATTCTCGATCGTCTTGCGGTGGGACTCTTCCGCCTTCCAGAACGCCGCGTCCCTCGCCCAGATCCGTTCGATCGCCCGGTCGGCCGCGAGCTTCTCGATCGCGGCCCGGTGCGCGCCCGCCGCGGGCGCAATTTCCAACTTCAGGCGACCCCCACGGCCTTCTGCTTGTCCGCGAGCGTTCGGATCAGGGAGTCGTAGGAATCGGAAAACTTCCGGATCCCCTCGTCCTCGAGGTCCCGGAAAATCTCCTTTTCGTCGATGCCGAGCTCCGCGATGCCGCGGAAAACCGAATGGGCGCCCGCGAGATCGTCGTGGATCCGGACCTTCGGGTCTCCATGATCCCGGTACGCCTCGAGGGTCTCGGGCGGCATGGTGTCGACCGTGTCGGGCGCGATGAGCGCCTCGATGTAATAGAGGTCGGGGAGAGTTGGGTCCTTGGTTGACGTCGAAGCCCAGAGGGGCTTCTGACGCCGGCCCCCTTTTTTCTCGAGACCCCCGAACCGGCTGCCGCCGAAGATCTCCTCGAAGGCCTGGAACGCGATCCGGGCGTTGGCGATCCCGAGCTTCCCCCGCAGATTCTTCGCGAGCGCTCGCTCGCGCTCGGAGCCGCCGGCGGCCTTCGCGTCGAGCTTCTTGTCGGTCATCGTATCCACGCGGCTGACGAAAAAGCTCGCGACGGAACGGACCCGGTCCAGGGACTTGCCCGCCTTCGCCCGCGACTCGAGAGCGGCGAGAAAGGCCTCCATCACCTCGCGGTACCTCGGCACCGAGAAGAGAAGCGTGATGTTGATGTTGATCCCCTCCTCCAGGCACTGGCGGATCGCCGGGACGCCCTCCTTCGTCCCCGGGATCTTGACCATCACGTTGCCCCGGTCGCACGCCTTCCAGAGTCGCCGCGCCTCTTCGATCGTGCCCTTCGTATCGAGGGCGAGGTGCGGCCCCACCTCGATCGACACGAAGCCGTCGTCCCCTCCGGTGCTGTCATACACCGGCCGGAAGAAGTCCGCCGCCCGGCGGACGTCGTCCACGGCGAGGCCCTCGAAGACCCGTTGCGTGTCGCGCCCCTCGCCTCCGAGGCGGCGGATGTCCTCGTCGTACAGCTCGCCCTCGGCGATCGCCTTCTGGAAGATCGTCGGGTTCGACGTCATTCCCGTCAGGGCGTCCTCCCGGATCAGCCGTTCGAGCTTGCCGCTCGAGAAGAGATCCCTCCGGATGTAGTCGTACCAGATGCTCTGCCCGAGCTCGTGGAGCCTCTGAAGCGGATTCGCCGTCATCGCACACCCCCCTGGTCGAAGACGCCCGCCCGGGCGTCCGCCTCGATCTGTTTGACCTTGTTGAGACGCCGGACATGACGCTCCGCGTTCGAGAACTTTGCCGCGAGGAAGGCCCGGAGAACTTCCGCCGCGAGGGAAGGCCCGATCACGCGGGCGCCGAGACAGAGGACGTTCATGTCGTCGTCCTCCACGCCCTGGCGCGCCGAAAACGTGTCGTGGCAGAGCGCCGACCGGATTCCCGTGACCTTGGTCGCCGCGACCGAGGCGCCGACGCCGCTCCCGCAGACGACGACTCCTCGCTCGCAATCGCCGCGGGAGACCGCGACGGCAACCGCCCGCGCGAAATCCGGATAGTCCACGGGGTCCGTGCTGTTCGTGCCGAAGTCCTTCGCCGCATGCCCGAGCTCTCCGACCACCCGGAGGACGTCGGCCTTGAGCGGAAATCCGGCGTGATCGAAACCGACCGCGATCCTCATGCGAAGAGAGCCTTCGCCTTTTTCACCACGTTTTCCACCGAAAATCCGAGCTCCTTCAAGACGATCTCGCCCGGCGCGGACGCGCCGTAGCGGTCGATCGAGACCGTGTCTCCCCGATCGCCGACCCATCGGCGCCAGCCGAACGACGTTCCGGCTTCGATCGAGAGCCGCGCTCCGACGGAGCGCGGCAGGACCTCGTCCCGGTATGCGTCCTCCTGTTCCGCGAAGATCTCCCAGGAGGGCATGGAGACGACCCGCGTCGAAACGCCTTCCCGCTCGAGCGTCTCCCGCGCCGCCAGCGCGAGAGGGACCTCGGACCCCGTCGCGATCAAGATCAGGCGCGGCGGCTTCTCGGAGCCTTCCGCCAGGACGTAGGCGCCCCGCGCCACTCCGGACGCGGGCGCGAGCCGGGTGCGGTCGAGAACCGGCAGCTTCTGCCGCGACAGCACGAGGCCGACGGGTCCCTTCGTCCGGCGCATCGTCACCCGCCACGCCTCGACTGCCTCGTTCGCGTCCGCCGGCCGGATCAGCGTCATCTTGGGCATCGCGCGCAGCGAAGCGAGGTGCTCGACCGGCTGGTGCGTCGGCCCGTCTTCTCCCAGACCCACGGAGTCGTGCGTCCAGACGAAGATGTCGGGCAGCTCGTTCAACGCGGCCAGGCGCACGGAGGGCCGCATGTAGTCGGAGAAGCAGAAGAACGTGGCGACGAAGGGTCGCAGCCCGCCGTGGTAGCTGATGCCGTTCGCGATCCCCGCCATCGCGTGCTCTCGCACGCCGAAGTGGAGGTTGCGGCCCGTCCCCTTCCCGGCTTCGAAGCTCGAGAACTTCTTCAAGACGGTGTTTGTCGAGGTGCCGAGGTCCGCGTCGCCTCCGATCAGCCAGGGAACCGTCTCCGCGATGGCGTTCATCGCCTTGCCGGCGGCCGTGCGCGTCGCCTCCTTCTCGCCCGCCGCGAACTGCGGGAGCTTCGAGTCCCACCCGTCGGGCAGCTTGCCCGACATCCACCGCCCCCACTCGGCCGCGAGATCCGGGTGTTCCTTCTCGTATCGGCGAAAGCGCGACTGCCAGTCCGAGCGGACGGCTTCCCCCTTCGCGACGGCTTCGCGAAAGTGGTCGAGCGATTCCTTCGGAACGAAGAACGGCTCCTGGAAGACCCAGCCGAGGGCCTTCTTCGTGCGCAGAACCTCCTCCGCGCCGAGCGGACTGCCGTGGGCCTCCGAGGTGCCCGCCTTGTTCGGAGAGCCGTACCCGAGCGTCGTCTTCACGATGATGAGCGACGGACGGGAAATCTCCGCGATCGCCGTCTCGATGGCGTCCTCGATCGCGTCGAGGTCGGTATTCCCGTTCGCGACGTGGAGGACCTGCCAGCCGTACGCCTCGTACCGTTTGCCGACATCCTCGGTGAAAGTGACGGAGGCGGGCCCGTCGAGAGTCACCTCGTTCGAGTCGTAGAGGTAGACCAGCTTACCGAGCCTCAAGTGTCCGGCCAGAGACGACGCTTCGCTCGAGATGCCCTCCATCAGGTCTCCGTCGGAGACGAGAGCGAACGTGCGGTGATTCACAATCTCGTGTTCCGGGCGATTGAAGTAGGACGCGAGCATCCGCTCGGCGATCGCCATGCCGACGGCGTTTGCGGTGCCCTGCCCGAGAGGTCCCGTCGTCGCCTCGACCCCGGGCGTGTCGAGGTACTCCGGATGTCCCGGGGTCTTGCTGCCCCATTGCCGGAACTGCTTGAGGTCGTCGAGCGAGAGGTCGTACCCGGTCAGGTAGAGGAGGCAATACAGAAGCATGCAGCCGTGCCCGGCGGAGAGCACGAAGCGGTCGCGATCCGGCCACTTCGGATTGCGCGGGTCGTGCTTCAAGAATTTTTGCCAGAGAACGTACGCCATCGGGGCGGCGCCGAGGGGCAGCCCCGGATGTCCCGACTCGGCCTTCTGGACGGCGTCGATCGCGAGCGTGCGGATCGTGTCCACGCACAGCTCGTCGACGGATCTGGAAACGGTACTCAAGAACTCCTCGCTTTCCCGGCCACAGTTTCCCTGCCGACCGCGTCGCGTCCACACAACACTTCCCGGGCATCCCACGGCGCAGCCGCCAGGAGGCGAAACCCGGTCAAATCTTATTACGCGGCCTTCCGGACGGCGGGTTCCCGGCGGGCTGCGGAACGAAACCGGAAGGCTGCCAGGGCCGCACCGCATTCTGAGAGAGAATCGGACTGAGTGTCTTCGACGATCGCGCTCAAGAACGAAAACAAATCGGCCGTCCGTTTGCCGCTCGCCTGGACCGCGCCGGAGCTCGGCGACCGCGAGCGCCGCCTGTCGCTCGAGTGGCTCGAGACGGACGGTCTCGGAGGATACGCCTGCGGGACCGTCGCGGGAGGCCGGACCCGCGGAGAGCAGGGGTGGTACGTGCCGGCGATTCCGCCTCCGCGGCGGCGCTGGCTCTTCGTCTCCGGCTGCGAAGAGTTCGTGACGGCGGGCGGCGAAGAGACCGGGATCTCGATGCAGATCTACCGGGATGCCGTGTACCCGGAGGGAGACCGGCATCTCGACCGTTTCTCGCTCGACCCGTTCCCGGTCTGGCGCTACCAGACCGAACGCTTCTCCGTCGAGCGCTCTCTCTGTCTGGTCCGCGACCGCTCCATCACGATCGTACGTTACCGAAACTTTGGCGAACGGGAGATCTCGCTGACAGTTCGCCCCCTGCTGCGGTTTCGCGGCAGCCGCGAGCTGCGCTCGGAGAGCGACGAGATGGACTCGACCACCGAGATCCGAGGGGAGATCTCGTGGGTGCGTCCCGCCGCTTTTCTGCCACGTCTCTACATGCGCGCGGTCAACGCCCGAACTCAGGCGGACCCGCTCTGGTACCGGGACTTCTTCTACCGGCACGAGGAGCAGCGCGGAGAGGAATCGACCGAAGACCTGTGGAGCCCGCTGCGCTGGACGTGGACTCTCGCGCCGGGCGCGGAGGGGTACCTTCTCTTCTCGCGGGAGGAAGTGGCCGGGGATCCGGCGCACCTTCTCGAAGGAGAGCGGCGGCGACGGGACGTTTTTACTCACTTCGGCGACCCGCTTTTCGATGAGCTCGCCCGCCGCGCCGAGTCCTTCCTCGTCGACGGGGACTACCGCGACGGATCGGTCATCGCGGGCTTTCCCTCGCTCGCCGATCGAGGTCGCGACGCGATGGTCGCCGCGCCCGGCCTCGCGCTCGCCACCGGACGCTTCGGATCGGCGGCCCGGGCCGTCAACGCCTTCGCCGCGATGCGACGCGAGGGGCTGATCCCCACCCGCTTCGCCGGAGAGGAAGGGCCGCCCGAGTACGACTCGGTGGACGCCCCGCTCTGGCTGATTCTCGCGGTGGACTGGTTCGGCCGCTGGCGGCGAAACCCGACCCGCTCTTCTCCCCTCCTCGGAATGGTCCGGTCCGTTCTCGACGCGTACCGCGAGGGAACCCGCTTCGGGATTCGCGTCGGATCCGACGGGCTCCTCGAGTGCCGGGGGGCGCCCGGCCGGGCTCTGACCTGGATGGACGCGATCGTCGACGGCGAGCCCGTCACCCCGAGGACCGGGCGTCCCGTCGAAGTCCAGGCGTTGTGGCACGCGGCGCTGAAATCCGCCGCCCGCCTCGAGCGCCTTGCGGGCGAGCAGGCTCGCGCGAGAGAGATCGAGGGACAGGCGTGGCACGCGGCCCGGCGCTTCAACGAGACGTTCTGGTTCGCGGAGAAGGAGTACCTCTACGACGTGCTCGGCGAGACGGGCCCCGATGCGAGCCTGCGTCCGAACCAGATCTTCGCGGTCTCGCTCACGGACGACCTGCTCCCTCCCCACCGCGCCCGCTCCGTCTACCGGACCGTGCGCCGGAAGCTGCTGACGCCTTTCGGTCTTCGCACGCTCGACCCCGCCGACCCGCGCTATCGGGGCCTGCCGGGGGCGACGCAACGCGACCGCGACCTCGCCGCCCACCAGGGGGCGGTCTGGCCCTGGCTCACCGGCGCGCTCGCGGACGCGCACTTCCGCGTCCTCGGCCGTACCGAAGAGACGCGCCGCACCTTCCGGGCCTGGCTCGCGCCGCTTCGCGCCCACATCCGGGAAGCCGGACTCGGCTCGATCTCGGAAAGCTTCGACGGCGACGCTCCGCACGCTCCCCGCGGCCTCTCCGCGAGGGCATGGAGCGTCGCCGAGATCGCGCGAGCGCTCGTGCTCCACTTCCGGGACGACGGCAGCGGGATTCCTCCACCGGACGGCCCGGAAGCCGCCGCGGGGGACTCGGGCGCCGCGGGAGGCCCGGCTCCGCGGGCTTGAAAGGATTTCTGCCGTGCGCGTTCTGATGTTCGGCTGGGAGTTCCCGCCATTCGTCAGCGGCGGGCTCGGCGTCGCATCGGCCGGCCTCGTCCAGGGACTCCTCGAGACCGGAACGGAGGTCGTCCTCGTCCTCCCGCACCACCCTTTCGAGCCCTCGGCAGACGGTCTCACGATCGTGGACTCCGGAGCCGTCGCCGCCGCGGACGACGCTCCGCACCGGAGGCGCTTCCTGCTCCGCCTGCAGCGCCTCCCGACGCTCCTGCGCCCGTACATCACGGCCGGCGCGTATGAAGAGGACTGGTCGGCGGCCGGGACGGGTACCCCCTTCCAGGGCCATTACGGGCCGGATCTGGCGACCGAGGTCCTGCGGTATGCGGAGGTCGCCGGCCGGATCGCGCGGCGGGAGGCGTTCGACGTCATCCACGCCCACGACTGGCTGACGTACCTGGCGGGGCTGGAGGCGCGCCGGGCGTCGGGCAAGCCGCTCGTCGTGCATGTGCACGCGACCGAGTTCGACCGGGGGGGAGGCGGCGACAACCGGCTCGCCACCGAGATCGAGAGGCTCGGCGTCCTGTCGGCAGACCGCGTCATCGCCGTCTCGGGCTACACCGCGCAGATCGTCGCGGAACGCTACGCGGTCCCGGCGCGGCGGTTGCGCGTCGTGCACAACGCGATCGACGCGCGCGAGACCCTCAAAATCGGGGACGTCGCGGAAGAGGATCCGCTCGTCCTCTTCGCCGGCCGGATTACCCGCCAGAAGGGCCCTCAGTTCTTCGTGGACGCGGCCGCCCTCGTCGTCGCCGAGATCCCGAACGTGAAGTTCGCCGTCGCTGGCTCCGGGGATCGGATGCGCCCCATGATGGACCGGGTCGCGGAGCACGGGATCGCGCGCAACTTTTTCTTCACCGGTTTCGTCCCTCCGGGGGAGCTCGACCGTTTCTACGCGCGCGCGGACGTCTACGTGATGCCCTCCGTCTCGGAGCCCTTCGGCCTGACGGCTCTCGAGGCGCTGCGCCACGGCACGCCGGCCATCGTGTCTCGCCACGCGGGCGTGTCCGAGGTCGTCCGCAACGTCCTTCGGGTGGACTTCGGAGACACGCGCGACCTCGCCTCGAAGATCCTCTCCGTCCTTCTTTTCCGGCCCCTCTCCGACGCGCTCTCGACGGGCGGGCGCACGGAGGTCCGGCGCCTCTCCTGGAAGGAGGCGGCGGAGAAGTGCCTGGATGTGTACAGGGAGGTCCTGCCGGACGGGAATGGGTAATCGGGAACCGGGAATCGAATGACATTGCCGTCTCTCGCTTCCCTCGATTCCCGATTCCCGATTCCCGGCTTCGGGCGGCATAGAATTCTCCTCCGTCCATGATTCCCGTCTGCCTGTACTTCCAGGTCCACCAGCCGTACCGGCTGCGCCCCTACAACTACTTCGACGTCGGCCGCGAGCACCGCTATTTCGACGATGCGAAGAATCGGGTGCTTCTGGCCCGCGTCGCGGAGAAATGCTACCTGCCCGCAACGGCGATGCTCCT
>DATNMZ010000043.1:0-2512 GCA_035602095.1 Thermoanaerobaculia bacterium | reverse complement strand
CCCGCCCCCGCGGTTTCGGCCGCGGGGGCGGCGGCGCGCCCGGCGGCTCCGGCGACCGGAAGTTCGGCACGGCCGATGGGACCCTCGGCCGGTCCGGCCGGCCGTCCCATGGGGCCGGCCTCGGGCGGACGCCCGATGGGGCCCGCCGGCCCCGGTCCCTCCGTCTACCGGCCCGCTCCCGGGGGTCCGGGCGCCCGCCCGCTCGGAGGTCCCGGCCGCGCCGGCGCTCCGACGGGACGTCCCGGCGGCCTGATGGGCCGTCCGGCGGGACCGGCGGTGGCGCGCGGCACCCCGCCTCCGGTCACGGCGGAACGGTCCACGGCCAAACGCAAGAAGGATGACAAGGAAGACGCGAAGAAGGGCGCCAAGAAAGGCGGGACCAAGCCGAAGATCACGGTGGCCGACGAGGTGGACCTGCGCGAATTCGTGGGCGCGTTCCAGGAAGACACCTACGCCGACATCTCGCTGCCCTTGATCGAGAAGACGGCCGAGTCCGAAGAGGCCGCGGCCGCGCGTCCGATCTCGAAGTCCGCGTTGCGGCGCGCCGCCAAAGAGACCCGCACGCACGATTCGGGGAAGCTCCTCGAGTTCAAGAAGCCCCTGCCGACAGGGCCCGTGTTTCTCTCCGAGGGCGTCACCGTCAAAGAGCTCTCCGAGAAGCTCGGTGTGCTGGCCAAGGACATCCTCCGCCTCCTCATGCAGCGGGGCGTCATGGCGACGGTGAATCAGCCGCTCGACGCGCAGACGGCGGTCCAGATCGCCAAAGAGATCGGAGCGGAGGCGGCCGTGGTCTCCTTCGAAGAGGAGCTCGAGCTGTCGCGCGCGCAGGATTCGCAGTCCCGACCCGGTGAGTCCGAGGCCGCGGAAGCGGCGCGCGTGCCCCGGGCGCCGGTCGTCACCGTGATGGGCCACGTGGACCATGGAAAGACGTCGCTTCTCGACGCGATCCGCCAGGCCAACGTCGCGGCGGGAGAGGCCGGCGGCATCACCCAGCACATCGGCGCGTACCGGGTCGAGACCCACGGCAAACCGATCGTGTTCCTGGACACTCCGGGCCATGAGGCCTTCACGTCGATGCGTGCCCGGGGCGCGAAGGCGACCGACATCGTCGTGCTCGTCGTGGCTGCGGACGACGGCGTCATGCCGCAGACGATCGAGGCCATCGACCACGCCCGCGCCGCCAAGGTTCCGATCGTCGTGGCGATCAACAAGATCGACAAGAACAACGCGAACGTCGACCGCGTCAAGAAAGAGCTCGCGGACCACGGCGTGCTGCTCGAGTCGTGGGGAGGAGACGTGCCGTCCGCCGAGATCTCCGCGCTGAAGAAGCAGGGGATCGACCACCTTCTCGAGCTCATCCTCCTCGTGGCGGAGATCCAGGAGCTCAAGGCTCCGGTCGTCGACGAAGCGCGCGGCGTCGTGCTCGAGGCGCGGCGCGAGATCGGCCGCGGGAACATCGCGACGGTGCTCGTTCAGGCGGGCAACCTGAAGGTCGGAGACGTCTTCTTTGCCGGATCCGTGTTCGGCCGCGTGCGGTCCATGCAGGACGATCGCGGTCAGAAGATCGCGGTCGCCGGCCCCGCCACGCCCGTCGAGGTGACCGGCTTCGAGGAGCTCCCCCAGGCCGGGGACACCTTCCAGGGGGTCGAAGACGAAGCCAAGGCGCGTTCCGTCGTGTCCTTTCGCCAGACGAAGGACCGCGAGAAACAGATGGCCGCGTCGTCGAAATTTTCGCTCGATCAGCTCTTCAGCAGGATCCAGGAGGGCCGGATCAAGGAGCTGTCGATCGTGCTGAAGGCGGACGTCGCGGGATCGGTGGAAGTCCTGACCCAGTCGCTCCGCAACCTCTCGAATGACAAGGTGAGAGTGTCGGTGATCCACGCGGGGGTGGGCGCCATCAACATCAACGACGTGCTCCTCGCCTCGGCGTCGAAGGCGATCATCGTTGGCTTCAACGTCCGCCCCGAGAAGAAGGCCGAGGCCGAGGGCGAAAAGGCGGGAGTGGACATCCGCCTCCACACGGTCATCTACAACGTCACGGACGAGATCAAGCTGGCGATGGAAGGCCTTCTCGACCCGACGTTGAAGGAAGTCGCGCAGGGCCGAGCCGAAGTCCGGAACACATTCAAAGTTCCAAAGTTCGGCGTGGTCGCGGGCTGCTACGTCACGGAAGGTTCGATCAGCCGGACCTCCAAAGTGCGACTGCTGCGGGACAACCGCGTGATCTACGAGGGCAAGGTCGGTTCGCTCCGGCGCTTCAAGGACGACATGTCCGAAGTCAAACAGGGTTTCGAGTGCGGAATCGGGCTCGACAAATACCAGGACGTCAAAATCGGGGACATCATCGAGGCGTACCAGGTCGAAAAAGTCGCCGGGGTGATGAACGCCTGAAGACGTTAAGCGTTAAGCGTAATGTGTGAGGCGCGAAGCGCGAAGCGCGAAGCGGAGAGCGGAGGGCCTGGAGACGTCTTGACGTCTAACGCCTCACGCCTGACGCCTGACGTCCTCAGGC
>DATNMZ010000042.1:0-2400 GCA_035602095.1 Thermoanaerobaculia bacterium | reverse complement strand
CGCCCGGACGGTCCGGACCAAGTCCCCCGAGAACCACCGCCTCGCCTGGGTGGAGATCCACAAGAAGCTTTCGATCCCGTTTGCCTGCCTCGCTTTCGCGATCATCGGCATCCCGCTCGCCGAGTCCTCCCGCCGCGGCGGCAAGGGAAGCGCCTTCGCCATCTCGCTCGCGATCATCGTCCTGTACTACGTCCTCCTCTCGAGTGGAGAGACCTGGGCGCAGCAAGGCCGCCTTCCCCCGAGCGTCGCGATCTGGATGCCGAACGCGATCCTTCTCGCGATCGGGGGTGCCGCCATGTTGCGCGGCGGCAGGGAGCGGGCACGTTGGCGAATTCCCCTTTTCCTGGGTTGGCGAATCCGCCGCCGGACGCTGGCGGGCGGTTCCCGCCGCTTGCGCTGGACGGGGGTCCTCCGCTTCCCGACGCTCCTCGACCGGTACGTGCTCGGCCGGTTTCTCTCCGTCCTCGTGCTCGTGGCGGCATCGGTCCTGCTGCTCGCCGTGATCGTCGACTACGCGGATCACATCGACAAGATCGTGAAGAACCGGCCCGAGGCGGAAGCCCTTGCGGGCTACTACCGCAACTTCCTGCTCACGATTTCCCTTCAGGTAGCCCCATTCGCGATCCTTCTCTCGACGCTGATCGCGCTCGGGATCCTGTCGAAGAACAACGAGGACACGGCGTTCCGGGCGAGCGGGGTCTCGCTCCACCGCCTGGGCGCGCCGATCGTCCTCTTCTCCCTCCTCGCGGCGGGCGTCGCATACACGGCCGGCGAGTACCTGGTCCCGCTCGCCCAGCGCGAGCAAGCTCGCTACAAGAACCGGATCTACGGCCGGCCGGCGGACTACGGGCTGGCGACCGGAACGGAACGGCGGTGGCACTACGGCCCCGGGCGAACGATCTGGCATCAGGAGGCGAGCGACCCGGAAAAGGGGATGCTGGTCTCCCCTTCCGTCTTCGAGTTTTCGGACGCGTTCGAGCTCACCCGGCGCGACGCCGCCCGGGAGGCGGTCTACGACCCGGCGGCCGGCAACTGGGTCCTGCGCCAGGGCTGGAGCCGCACCTTCGGGGGCGTGTCGGAGGCGTCCTACCGCACCTTTCTCGAGGAGAGGCGGCCGGGCGACCCTCCTTCCGCCTTCACGCGGGACCGGCGCGGCGCCGAGGAGATGCGCTTCCGCGAGCTTCAGAGGTACGCCCGGCGCCTCAAGGCCAGCGGTTACCCGACGGCGGAGCTGGAGACGGCCCTCCATTCCAAGCTCTCCACTCCCCTTCTCATCCCGCTGATGGCCCTCCTCGCGGTCCCGTTCGCCTTCCGGATCGGAAAGCGCGGCACCCTGGCGGGGATCGGCGTGGGGCTCGCGCTCGGTATGGCCTTGCTGATAGCGAGCGCGTTCTTCACCAAGATCGGCGACGTCGGCGCGCTGCCTCCCGCGCTCGCCGCCTGGTCGCCGAACGTGCTGGCGATGACCGGGGCCGTCTGGCTCCTCCTGCGCTTGAGGACCTAGTCCAGACTCTAGAACACCTGCCCGCTCGAGAAGGAGACCAGGAACCCCCGCCGCCCCCGCGGGTCCGGGTTCAAGGCGTACGCGAGGTCGAATCGGAGCACGCTGTGGGTCGCCGCGCGCGTGATCGAGAGGCGGATCCCGACGCCGACGTCGCTCTTGAAATCGGCCAGGCGCAGCGGCTGACCCGGCGGGGTCGCGGCCCCCGTGTCGAAGAAGACGGCGGCGCCCGGCGAGAAGAGCTGAAGGAACTCGCGTCCCAGAAAGAACCGCTGCTCCGCGTTCCACACGACCCGCTTGTCTCCCTCGAACGCGTAGAGCCGGTAGCCGCGCAGCCCGTTCTGTCCGTCCGCGAAAAACTGGACGTCGCGGTCGAGGTTCCAGCCGCGGTCGAACATCAGACGGGAGACGAAGGTCTGCAGGGGATGCGCGTCGGGAAACTTGCGAATGAAGAGAGCGCTCCCCGAGACGATCTCGTTCTGAGGCGACCCCGCCCACCGCGTTCGGTACGCGAGGTTTGCCAGGAGGAAGGAGCCTTCGGAGAGCCGCCAACCCTGCGCCAGGGACACGCGGAGCCGCTCCGTGGTGCGTTCGCTTCCGAGGGCCGCGGGCGAGACGCCGATCTCGACGAAGGTGCGGCGGGCCAGGTTGAAGTCCTCGTAGCGGAGGTCCCGGTTGACGTAGTTCAGCTTCACGAACTCGTTGCCGACGTCTTCGTACCCGACCGTCAGAAACCGAAAGCGCCGGTCCTCGGGCAGGACGGGAGACGGGCTCGTCGGGAGGAGCGCGAACCGGTCTTCCACCGCTTGAAACCCCACCGAGAACCGGCGCGCCCGCTCGTTCGTGGCGCTTAGTGCCCACGCATACCGCGCGACGCCTTCGGTGTGTTTCTGCCGGTA
>DATNMZ010000041.1:0-3616 GCA_035602095.1 Thermoanaerobaculia bacterium | reverse complement strand
GGAGCCTTGCGTCGCGGGAGGCGCAGCGCGGCGGGGGAATCAGGCGAGCGGTCGAGCGCGCATCCGCGCGAGCCGCTCGCCGGTGCGCCGCAGGCGCAGATTCCACCGCTGCGCTCCGCCGACGTGTTAGTACTTGCGGGGGCGCGGCGGGATGAGCGACGTGTCCACGGCCGCATACGTGATCCGCGGGCCCTCCGGCGCGTGTTCCGCGATCGTCGTCTTCAAGAAGTTTGCGTCGTCGCGCGGCAGGGCGTTTTCCTGGGTTACCCCTTTCGAGAGGTCCCGGACCTTGAAGTGCGCGCCGCGGGACTCTTCCCGCAACAGCGCGCCGCGCGTCATCACCCGGGCGATCACGAGCATGTTCCGGAGCTGGTTGATGAACGAGATCTCGCGGTTGGCGTATCCCGAGCGGTCGGTCAGCCCGACGTTCTTCCACCGCTCTTCGAGCTCCTGGAGCCGGTTCTCGGTCTCGCGAAGCCTCCCGTTCTCGCGAACGACGGTCACGTTGTCCGTCATCCAGTCGCCCATCTCTTCCGCGATCGCGTGGGGATTCTCCGGGCCCGTGAGGTTCGCGAGACGAGCGAACTCCGTCTCCCAGCGTTTCTTCGCCGCCGCGAAGGCGCCCTCCGCCGCCGGAAGCTTCGAGGCCGTCTCGCGGCCGTACCGGACCATCGCGGGGCCGCCGATCTTTCCGCCGTAGAGGCAGGACACGAGCGAGTTCGCGCCCAGCCGATTGGCCCCGTGGATGGAGAAATCCACCTCGCCCGAGGCGAAGAGACCGGGCACGTTGGTGGCCTGGTTCCGCGCGGAGGTCTCATCCAGCATGCCCGTCCGGTCGTCCTTGGCGAACTGCACCCAGAGCCCGCCCATCGAGTAGTGCATCCCGGGGAACACCTTCATGGGCGTGACGCGCGGATCGTCGCCGACGAACTTCTCGTAGATCTCGAGGATCCCGCCGAGCTTCACGTCGAGCTCCTTGCGGGGGATGTGGGTCAAGTCGAGATACACCTCGCGGCGTCCGCCGATCCCGAACCCCTCGAGGCACACCTGGAAGATCTCCCGCGTCGCGATGTCGCGGGGGACCAGGTTTCCGTAGGCGGGGTATTTCTCCTCGAGGAAATACCAGCGCTCCTTCTCGGGAATCGATTTCGGGTCGCGTTTGTCGCCCTGCGTCCGGGGCACCCAGATTCGTCCCCCTTCGCCGCGCGCGGACTCCGACATCAGCCGGAGCTTGTCGGTCCCGGGAATCGACGTGGGGTGAACCTGGATGAACTCGCCGTTCGCGTACCGCGCGCCATCCTGGTACGCGGCGGACGCCGCGGTCCCCGTGTTGATGACGGAGTTGGTCGACCGGCCGAAGACGATTCCCGGTCCGCCGGTCGCGAGCATGACCGCCGAGGCCGGAAACGCTTCGATCCTCATCGAATGCCAGTCGAGGGCCACGATCCCGCGGCAGTTGCCGTCGGCGTCGCGCACGAGCCCGAGGAACTCCCACGACTCGTATTTATCGACGAGGCCCGCCACCTCGGCGCGGCGCACCTGCTCGTCGAGCGCATACAGCAGCTGCTGTCCGGTCGTCGCGCCGGCGAAAGCGGTCCGGTGGAATTTCGTCCCCCCGAACCGGCGGAAATCGAGCAGTCCCTCCGGCGTCCGGTTGAACATCACGCCCATGCGATCGAGCAGGTTGATGATCCCCGGCGCCGCATGGCACATGGCCTTCACGGGAGGCTGATCCGCGAGAAAGTCGCCGCCGTACACCGTGTCGTCGAAGTGGATTTCCGGAGAGTCCCCCTCCCCCTTGGTGTTCACCGCGCCGTTGATTCCGCCCTGCGCGCACACGGAGTGACTCCGCTTGACCGGCACGATCGAGAAGAGATCGACGGCGACCCCGAGCTCGGCCGCGCGCACCGCGGTCATGAGTCCCGCGAGCCCTCCGCCGACGACTGCGACGCGTTCCTTCGCCATCCTTTGCGGCCGGGTCGATCTACAACCGGAACGCGGCGATCGAGCGCACGCCGATCACGGAGAGCGCAAGAAATACCGCCGCGGAAACGTACATCATCCGCCGTTGCGCCCGCGGCCCGACGGTAAAGCCCCAGACGATCGAGAAGGACCAGATGCCGTTGGCGAGGTGAAACGTGGCGGAAAGAATTCCCGCGACGTAGAAGGCGTAGATCCAGGGATTGCCCACGGCGGCCTGCACCTGGCGGAAGAGATCGAGGCTCTCGTGATCGCGAAGCTGGACGAGCCGCGTCGTCCAGTAGTGGAAGAGGAGGAAGGCGAAAACGATGACGCCCGTCACTCTCTGCAGGAAGTACATCCAGTTGCGGACGTAGGGGTTGGAGATCGGATTCGGGCTCGAAGTCCCGGTGATGAAGAGACCGTAGACGCCATGGAAGATGATCGGAACGGCGATCAGAAGGATCTCGGCTGCGACCGCGAGGGGCAGCGACTGGAGCCTGTGGGTCATTTCGTTGTAGGCGTCGGCACCCCGCGTCGCGGCGTAGTTCTCATACAGATGGAACGCGAGGAACCCTCCGATCGGGACGATCCCGGAGAGGGAGTGGAGCCGCCGGGCCCAGAAGTGCTGGTCCGGCGTCATACCTTCAGGATGCGAAAGAGCTCCCGGACGGCGTCCGCGGATTTCGCAAGCGCCGCCTTCTCCTCTTCGAGCAGGCGAATCTCCAGGATCTGTTCGACGCCGCGCCGGCCGAGCTTGACCGGAACCCCCAGGTAGACGTCGCGCAGGCCGTATTCCCCCTGGAGGTACGCCGCGCACGGCAGGATCTTCTTCTTGTCCTTGAGCACGGCGTCGACCATCTCGACGACCGCGGCGGACGGCGCGTAGTACGCCGAACCGGTCTTGTAGTAATTGACGATTTCCGCGCCCCCGTCGCGGGTGCGCTGGACGATCGCGTCGAGCTTCTCCTTCGGCAGGAGCTCGGGAATCGGAACGCCGCCGACCGTCGAATAGCGCGGGAGAGGAACCATCGTGTCTCCATGCCCGCCCAGCACGAAGGCGTGGGTGCTCTCGACGGAAACTCCGAGCGCCTCCGCGATGAACCACCGCATGCGCGCGGAGTCGAGGATCCCCGCCATTCCGAAGACCCTCTCGCGCGGAAATCCCGATACGCGGCGTGCGACTTCGCACATCGCGTCGAGGGGATTGGACACGACGATCAGGATCGCCTGCGGGGAGCGGCGCGCCACCTCCCGGACCACTCCTCCGACAATCTCCTGATTCTTCAGCACGAGGTCGTCCCGCGTCATGCCCGGCTTGCGCGGCAGCCCCGCGGTGATCACGACGACGTCCGAACCTTCGGTCCCCTCATACCCGTTCGAGCCGGCGATCCGGGAGTCGAAGCGCTCGACGGGCGCCGACTCCAGCATGTCGAGTGCCTTGCCCTGCGGGATCCCTTCCAGGATGTCGACGAGAGCGACGTCGGCGAGCTCGCGTTCGACGATCCGCTGTGCGGCCATCGCCCCGACGTTGCCGGCCCCGACGACCGTCACCTTCTGCAGCATCGCGCGGGATCTTATCGGATCACATTCGCAGAAAGACTTGCGTTTGCCCCCGGTGCAAGCGATTTTCCACGACCGGTCCGCGCGCGCTTGC
>DATNMZ010000040.1:0-3982 GCA_035602095.1 Thermoanaerobaculia bacterium | reverse complement strand
GCGCCGCTTCATCAGCGGCGTCGCAATCGATTCCACGAACCCGAATCACGCGTTCGTCTCGTTCTCGGGGTACAACGCATCGACGCCTTCCCAGCCGGGCCATGTGTTCGAAGTCACCTACAACGCCGTCACCCACGTCGCGACCTGGACGAACCGAAGCTACAACCTCGGCGACCTCCCCATCACCGACGTGGTCCGAGACGACAAGACGGGCGACCTCTACGCGTCCAACGATTTTGGCGTCGCGCAGCTGTCCGCCGGCTCGACGACGTGGGTCCCGGCCGCCGGGAGTCTGCCCCCGGTCGCCGTTTACGGGCTCACCATCGACTCGAATGCCCGCGTGCTCTACGCGGCGACCCACGGACGCGGGGCCTGGAAACTGGATCTTTCGAAGTAAGAAGTTTCGAGCTTCGGGCGGGAAGCGGGGCGGCGGAGAGAACCTCCGCCGCCCTCTTCATTTCTCGCCGATCCGCACGCCGCCGCTCGTGAGGTCGAACCCG
Source organism: Thermoanaerobaculia bacterium (assembly GCA_035602095.1). Classification (GTDB taxonomy): domain Bacteria; phylum Acidobacteriota; class Thermoanaerobaculia; order UBA5066; family Gp7-AA6; genus JALYUA01. The sequence continues at coordinate 3,482 of DATNMZ010000040.1, read as the reverse complement.
AGGCCACACTAGTTCCAGAGCTTCAGGGTTGGCCACATCGCTTTGAGCGGCCGGCGCAAACCGCGGCAGAGGTAGATCGGCCGGTTTTCTTCCGCCATGCCCCACGGGTGAAAGTGCTTGCCGACCTGCTCGACCGAGAGGCATCGCTCCTCGATTCCCTTCCGGCTCCATTGCAGCCAGATCAGGTTCTGGGGCTCCTTCCGGGGAGGTCCCCAGAAGAAGTGGTTCTGGTGCGCGCAGATCGGCGCGGGGAGGCCGTATGCGGGACCGAAGAGGTTCAGCGCGCCGGCCTCCCCGTAGTTGCTCGCGAAGATCCCGGTGCGCGCGCGCTCCTCCCGCGGTAGCGAGCGGTAGATCCGGGCGACGTCCGCGGTGAGCTCCTCCCAGCCGAACTGGTCGCCCAGGCGCTGATCGAGCGGACCCTCGTGCCGAACTTCTGTCTTCGGCGGCGCCGCTCCGATCCGCCTCTGGTACGCGAGGAGATCCGCCGGCGGCAGGAACGGCAAGATGGCGGGAGCGACAAGCCCGCCTGCGGCGAGGACGAGCGCCGTGAGCGCAAGCTTCGGCCAGAGCCGGCCCCGGGTCAAACTCCGCCGCGCGAGCCAATCCTCCGTGGCCGTGGCGCCCGCCGCAAAGAGCATCGGATAGATGGGAGCGAGGTAGTAGTTCTTCGCCCGGGCCGCGATCATCAGGGCCAAGAGCAGGATGTAAGTCCACGCGAGGATGCGCAGCCGCTGCCGCCGTCCGAAGAGAAGCGAAACGAGGCCTGCGAGCCAGATGGGAAGCAGCACCGGGTGCAGAAGCAGGACCTGCTGCCGGACGAACTCGAACGGTCCGAGAACGACGTTCTTGCCGGACCTCCGCACGTTCTCGAGGTCTTCGAGCGTCGGGTAGCCGTTCTGGACCTGCCAGAGCACGTTCGGGAGAAAGATCAGAAGCGCAATCGCCAGGCCCGCCCAGATCCACGGCTTCAAGAGCTCGCGCCGCTCCTGGGAGAGAAGCAGCGCCACCGCGACGGCCCCGCCGAAGAGCAGGGTCGAATGCTTGTTCTCCAGGCCGAGCCCCGCCAGCACCCCGAAGAGGAGCCAGAGCCGGGAGTTTCCCGTGCGCACGATCCGGAGCAGGACCCAGATGCATCCCATCCAGAAGAGCGGCTCGAAAGCGTTCATGGTCAGGATGCTGTCCAGCCCGAGATAGATCGGCGCCGCGAGCGCGCATAGGCCGGCGAACACCTGGGCGAAGCGGCCCCCTCCCAGCTCGCGCGCGAGGACCATCGTCAGCGCCACCATCGCCGCGCCGGCCACGGCGGCGATCGACCGCAGCACGGGGAGCGACCCGCCGAAGAGAAGCGCGACCTTCGCGTAGACCGCGACGAGCGGCGCACAGTCCACATACCCGGCGGCGAGGTGGCGCGCGCAGTCCAGGAAGTAGAGCTCGTCGCGGAAGTAGCCGTACCGGTCGGCGGTCACGAGGTGGAGGACGAGTTTCGCGAGGACCGGAAGGATGAAAAGGCCGAGGTCGAAAGGCCAGATCTCCCAGCGGTTTCCCGCGTTCTCGCGCGCCTTGGCCGTGCGTCCGACCGGAGCCTTCTTCACAGTCGGGAGGCATTCTGCCATCGCCCACGACCGCTCGAGACCCCCGGGATGGGAGGCTCGAAGCCTGCGAGGGAAAAGGCCCTCCCTGGCGTTGCCGCGCGATCCGGGCTACCGCGGTCGAGTCGGAGTCGACAACGTCATCCCCGAAAGCCCGAAGGGGAAATCTCGAACCCGGTCCGGCCCGCGGCGGCGGACGGTCGGCGAGAAGCCCTTCTTTTGGCGGTACCTCCGGCGAGGGAGGTCGGCGGGATCAAACTTTTCTTCGTTGTTCTCGGGAGCGGAGCGTCAAGGGAACGGGTCCGTTCGCCGCGGCCTGGACCGCGGGCAGCAAAGTGGCAAGACCGAAAGAGCTTTCGTGTCGAACCGAGTTGATGAAAAAAGCTGGTGGCGCGTCGACGCCGCTGCGGACGCCGCTTCGCCGCGTCGCCTGAACCTTCGGGCGCTGGACGTTGTCCTTCAACTCGCGCCGGAAGCGGCCGAGGTCGAGCCCGAGCTCCCGGGCGTGCCGGGAGAGCTGAAAATCGGATGTGCCGTGGTTGTCGAACATCCGGTCGTGCATCTCCCAGAAGTGACCCTGAGAGGCCGCGCACTCCGCCGCCTCGGCGGCCACCTCGGAGTTCGCGAATTTCCCGGGCTCCGGGAAACTCCGAAACACGTACCGAAGGCGGGCGCCCATTTTCTGCCGTATCTTGTTGACTGTACGGTACGTCTGCGCGCAATCCGGGTTCGAAAAATCCCCGTACCCGACGAGAGTGACCGGTGCCGACGGCGATCCCCGGATGTGATCTGCCGGTGACACTGCGCGGGCGAGCGCCCGGGCGCGCTGATTCTTCTTCATGGGTGCCTTCCCTGGATCTGGCGTAAAATATAGGCAGGTCACGGTCGCCTGCTTGGTCGTGGCTCGTCCTGGACCCGAATCATGTCGGTTCCGACGGCCGACGTCCAATCGTTTGTTCCGTTGGACTTGAGACGTGAAACCGACTGAGGAGCCAGGGTTTTTGCCATGGAGCTTCGACACCTTCGATATTTCGTCGCCGTCGCTGAAGAGCTTCACTTCGGGCATGCGGCCAGCCGGCTGCACACCTCCCAGCCCTCCCTGAGCCAGCAGGTTCGAGACCTCGAAAGGGAGCTCAAGGTGGATCTCTTGACCCGCACGAAGCGTCACGTCGAGCTGACGCCCGCCGGGCGGCGGTTCCTCCAGGAGGCGCGCGGAATTCTCGCCGCGGCCGATCGCGCGGCGGGCCTCGCCCGCGAGGCGGAGCGGGACGAGTCCTGGAAGATCGTCCTCGGAATTTCGGCGGAAACCGACTGGCAGTTCCTGGGCCGCGCGCTCCGCCAGTTCGGGGAGCACGCTCCCTCGGCTCGGGTCCTCTTTCAGAACCTCACCCCGGAAGAGCAGGTCGCGTCGCTGCGGGAAGGGCGGATCGACCTCGGTTTCGTGTCCCTACCGCTCGACGCCGAGGGCCTGGTCACGCAGACGACGCACCGGGTTCGTCTGGTCGTCGCGCTTCCCGAGGAGCATGCGCTCGCGGGCCGGGAGACGATCCGGCTGGAGGAGCTGTCCGGAGAAGCGTACACGCTCTGGCCGAGGCACCTCTCGCCGGGCTCCTACGACCAGTTGTTCGCCCTCTTCGCCCGGGCCGGCTTCGGGCCGCCCGTCATGATGGAAGGAGGTCTTCCTTCGACGCGGACCGTGCTCGGCATGGTCGCGGCGGGCCTGACGATCGCGCTCATCGATCCAGTCATGGCGCAGATGGCGCCGCGGGGCGTGGTCTGCCGGCCGCTCGAGGGCCCCGGGATCTTCATCGAGAGCGGAGTCATCTACCGGCGGAGCGATCCGTCGGCGCTCCTGACATCCTTTCTGTATGAAATGGAGGTCATGTCCCG
>DATNMZ010000039.1:0-3677 GCA_035602095.1 Thermoanaerobaculia bacterium | reverse complement strand
GACCGAATACGATGTTGACCGCGACGCGGACCACCACGAGGATCGGCAGCGACGCCACGAGCTTGACCACGTGCTCGGGGGGAATTCGGCCGTCGAACCGGAGAATGAAGGCAAGATACAGAGCGCCGGCCGTGAAGGCGGCGTCGATGGCGATGAACGTCGCGTAGCGCAGGGCGCGGCTCGAGTTGATGACCGCGAAGGGCGTCCAGGACGCTTTGAGCAGGATCGCGTCTTCCGGTGTCTCGACGTCGTCAAGCGAGCTCCCGGGGACCGGCTCGAAACCAGAGAGGGGCGGGGCCGTTGCCCGCCGGCTCTCCCTTCGCGCCGCGATCCGATGTTCGAGAAGATAGGCGACGGCGCCGATAGCAAGCGCCGGCCACCAGGCCCATCCCGCTCGGTACGCGAAGGCGCCGAGGGCGCTGAGACCGAATCCGGCGACGACGAGCGCCACGGTGACCGGCCGATGGGTCTTTCCGGGCAGAAGAAGCCGCTGATATGCGTGCTGCCGGTGCGGCTGCCCGAGGCGGTGCTTCAAGCGGACGAGCCGCAGGAGAGTCACCGCCGGATCCAGGAGAAAGAGGGAAAGGGAGACGGCGGTTGCGAGAAGGGCGTAGGGACGTCGTTCGGGCGGTGCGAGAAGGGGAAGGGCGGCGAGCAGGAATCCGACAGGGAGGCTCCCGACGTCGCCGAGGAAAATTCTCGCGGGCGGCCAGTTGTACGCGAGGAACCCGGCTGTGGCGCCGATCAGGATCCCGGCGATCGCGGTCGCGTCGGAGCCCCAGCCGGCGAGGATGACGGCCGTCGAAGTGGCGATCGCCTGCCCGCCCGCGAGCCCATCGATCCCATCCATGAAGTTGAAGAAATTCGTCACGGAGACCAGCCAGAGAACGGTCAGAGGCACCGCGAGCCAGCCGAGAGGCAAATCGAGAGGGGGCGGCAGCGGAAGCCGCGGCACGCTCCCGACGAAAACGGCCGTGCCCCAGGCGACGCCCAGCTGGAAGAGAAGCCTCGGGAGCACGGGGAGATGCTTCAGGTCGTCCCAGAGCCCCATCAGGCCGAGCGCCAGCGCCGCAATCATCACGAGAAGACTCGGTCGCGTCAGGACCTGCCCGAAGACACTGGTGACGAGGATGCCCCCGCAGAGGCCGAAGAGAATTCCGAGCCCGCCCCCCCGCGCCCGCGGGATGCGGTGGCTCGACCGGAGGTTCGGGTTGTCGACGAGAAACTGTCGCGCAACCAGAGAGACCAGAAGGGGAATCGCGGTGGCGGACACGACGGCGGCGGCGAGAGCACCGATCGCGGCGGCGCCTTTCATCGGGGGCTCCCGCTCTGGAACGTCCGGTACCAGTCGACTTCACCCGCGATGCCCCGGTCGAACGGGACCCTCGCGCGAAAACCGGTCGCCTCCTCGAAGAGGCGAATCGAGAAAACGTCGTCCTGGAGCAACTTTTCGATGCTTTCGGCGGCGCCCGCGATGCGGGGAATCCGGAGCGCGCGTCCAGCACGGGCGAGAGCGAGCGCCAGCGGGACCGGGACCCGCAGCCGGGGAAGTGCCCGTCCCAGGTGACGAGAAATGAGGCCGACCACCTCTGCCATCGTACACGGGTGAGACGCGACGTTGTAGACGCGCGACGGCGACCCGGGCAGCCGGAGAGCGTCGAGGCAAGCTCGGGCGGCGTCCTCAACGTGGAGGAGAGACTTGCGCGCCGAGCCGTCGCCGATCGGAACGAACCGTCTCCTGTCGATTGCCCGAATCAGCCGGAGAACGTTCCCCGGGTCGCCGGGTCCGTAGAGCGTCGCCATCCGGAGGATCGAGAGCTGGAGGGATCGACTCGAAGTGATCTCAAGAGCGCGCTCCTCCGCCTCGAGCTTGGAAACCGCGTACTGGGATACAGGATGGCACCGGACGGTCTCGTCGACCGGGCCAGCCTTACGCGCCCGTCCATACACCGCGACGGAGCTGACCAGGACGAAATGGTCGACCGCGGCGTCGGCGGCGGCGCGGACGGCATTGGCCGTGCCCACGGCATTGTCCGCCAGGAACGGGCTCCGGCGCTGGTCGTAGGAGAAAAGGTGCGCCCGGCCGGCGGCGTGGATGACCGTGCCGACGCCGCGCATCGCCCGAGCGAGCGACGCCGGGTCGAGCAGATCTCCGATTGCTTGCTCCGCGCCATTGGGTTTCGCCGGCGCTTTCCGAACGAAAGCTCGGACCGATCTTCCGGCGTCAACGGCCTGGCGGACGATCTCGCGGCCGAGAAAACCTCCGGCGCCGGTGACGAGAATGCTCTTACCCGGATCGAAGGGATCGCTCAAGCGGCACGGCGACGGATGCGCTGAAAGACTCGACGCACGGCAACCGCCGCCGCCGAAACGGCGAAGCTCATTCCCACTGCGATCCGCACCAACCAGGAAACCGGCCACTTGTAACGCGAGGCGAAGTGCTTCTTGTAGACGAGCCACATGCATTGGTGGATGCCCCACACCTTGTGAAACGGCTTCGAGTGCACTCCCCCGTGTCCCTTCAGATGCACGATCGAAGTTCCGGGCCAGTACCACACCTGCCAGCCGGCGTCCCGCGCGCGCATGCACCAATCGATGTCTTCCCCGAAGCCGAACATGGCCTCGTCGAGCGGTCCGATCCGGTCCCAGACGCTCCGGCGGCAGAGCAGGCAGCAACCCGAGACCGAGACGACGGGCGCGCTCTCGTCGATAGGCAGATAGGTCAGGAGGTACTCGCCCACCGCGCGCCGTTTGGGCCAGAGCCGGTCGAAGCGCAGCATGTGAAAGAGCGAGGCCGAGGGCGAGGGAAGTCCGCGGCGGCATTGCGCCTGGAAAGAGCCGTCGCCATTCAAGACCTTCGGACCGACGACCGCCGCCTCTTCATTGCTCTCGAGAAAGCCGACGAGCTTCCGGATGCTGTCCGGGGCAACGAGGGTGTCGGGATTGAGCCAAAGCAGGTAGCGGCCGGTCGAAACCCGGAATCCCTGGTTCGTGGCGCGGGTGAACCCGACGTTCCGGTTGTTTCGTATCAGACGCACTTCCGGATACAACCGCGCCGCGGCATCGGCCGTTCCGTCAGTCGAAGCGTTGTCGACCAGGATGACTTCCCAGGACGCGTAGTCGGGAGATGCGCGCAACGACTCGAGGCAATCCCGTAGAACTTCCCAGCAGTTCAGGGACACGATACAGATGGAGACCTCCCGGGTGTCGGGCGAGCTCATTGCGGCGTCTCCGCCCTCAGCGGCCGGAGCCGTCGCAGGCGCCACCGATCCTTTAGCCAGCCGGGCGAAACCAGGGCCCGTACCTCGCGCGGTGTCCGCCGGCGGCTTCGCTGGACGCGCCGGCGTTTTCTCAGGATTGCCGGGATCTCCCGAAAGGCCGACGCCTTCGCGCGGAGAAAAGCTCCCGCCCGGCCCCGCGCCGCGAAATGCAGGAGCGCGAGCGCGTCGTAGAAAAGATGCGCAGGGAGAAACCGGAGAAGGAGCGAAGCCGGCATGTTCTGGAAGAAAACGAATTCGAGGTTGCGGTGGCCGTAGTAGACGTACGTCTCGCTCAGCGTTCCGATCGAAGCGTTGCTCTTGTGATACACGCGAGCCGCCGGCACGAACACGCAGGAGTAGCCGGCGAGCTGCGCTCGAAAGCTCAAATCCGCATCCTCGAAGATCAGGAAGAAGTCT
>DATNMZ010000038.1:0-3838 GCA_035602095.1 Thermoanaerobaculia bacterium | reverse complement strand
GGGCCTCGGGGCCGGTCCCGGCGCCGCGTGCGGTCAGATCGCCTTCACCGCGGACAGCGCGGTCGCGATGGCCGAGCGGGGCAAGCCGGTCGTGCTGGTGCGCGAAGAGACGTCCCCCGAGGACATCGCCGGCATGCATGCGTCCGTCGGGATCCTGACGACTCGCGGCGGCATGACGTCGCACGCGGCCGTCGTCGCGCGGGGAATGGGAAAGACCTGCGTCGTGGGAGCGGGCGAGCTCTCGGTCGACGCCGGGCAGGGAAAGATCCGCGCGCGGGGGCTCTCCGCCGGCGAAGGGGAGTGGATCTCGATCGACGGCTCGACCGGCGAGGTCCTTCTCGGCCAGATTCCGACGCAGCCGTCCGAGGTCCTGCAGGTTGTCCTCGACGGGACCATCCCGATGGAGCAGTCGCCCGTCGCGATGTCGTTCACGCGGCTCCTGGCCTGGGCGGACGCGCGCCGGCGGCTCGGGGTCCGGGCGAACGCCGACACTCCGGCGGACGCGCGCGTCGCCCGGCTCTTCGGCGCGGAGGGCATCGGGCTCTGCCGCACCGAGCACATGTTCTTCGAGGAGAAACGAATTCTCGCCGTGCGGGAGATGATCCTTGCCGACACCGCCGAAGGCCGCCGCGCCGCACTCGCTCAGATCCTGCCGATGCAGCGGGAGGACTTTCTCGGCATCTTCCGCGAGATGGCGGGGCGGCCGGTGACCATCCGTCTGCTCGATCCGCCCCTCCACGAGTTCCTGCCGAAAGAGGAGGCCGCCGTGCGCAAGACGGCCGAGGATCTCGGTGTCTCTCCGGAGGCCGTGCGCGAGCGCGTGCACGCTCTCGCCGAGGTCAATCCGATGCTCGGGCACCGCGGCTGCCGGCTGGGGATCACCCATCCCGAGATCTACGAGACGCAGGTCTGCGCGATCTTCGAGGCGGCCGCGCTGGCTCTCGCCGAGGGCGTCCACCCGAACCCCGAGATCATGATCCCGCTGGTGGGCGCGAAAGGGGAGTTCGACCGGTTGAAGAAGCTCGTCGACGACGAGGCGAGGCGGATCGCCGGGAACCGCGTGAACTACCGCGTCGGAACGATGATCGAGGTCCCGCGCGCCGCCCTCCGGGCCAACCGGATCGCCTTGAACTGCGACTTCTTCTCCTTCGGAACGAATGACCTGACTCAGATGACCTACGGGTACTCGCGGGACGACGCGGCGTCGTTTCTGCCGATCTACATCGCCGAGGGAATCCTTCCCGAAGACCCGTTCGTGAGCCTCGACCAGTATGGGGTCGGGGAGCTCGTCTCGCTGGCTACCCGGCGGGGGCGGGAGGCCAAGCCCGGCTTGAAGATCGGAATCTGCGGCGAGCACGGGGGGGATCCGAGGTCGATCGAGTTCTTCCACACGGTCGGGCTCGACTACGTCTCCTGCTCTCCCTTCCGCGTGCCGGTGGCGCGCCTCGCCGCGGCGCGCGCCTCGCTCGCGGGCGGGACGCTCGCGTCGACGGCGTAAGACGAGTTTTCAGTTCTCAGTTTTCAGTTCTCGGTTTTCTGTGTGCGCGGGCCAGGAACTGACGACCGACAACTGACAACTGACAACTGATACTTTCTCGCCGTGCTTCTCATACTCGGTGCGCTCATGCTTGCTGCGACGGTTTCCGACTCGGAGCAGACGCCCGCCGACCTCGTCCTCCTCCACGCAAAGATCTGGACGGGCGATCCCGGCAAGCCGGAGGCGCAGGCGCTCGCGGCCCGCGGAGGCCGGATCGTCGCGCTGGGGAGCGATGAGGAGATCGCGAAGCGGAAGGGAACGGGGACCGCCGTCGTGGACGCGGCAGGCCGGAGGGTCGTGCCCGGATTCATCGACGCCCACACGCACATGTCCATGGGAGGGTTCAACCTTCTCGCCCTGGACCTGCGGCGCACTCCGGATCCGGGCGAGTTCACGCGCTCCGTGGCCGACTTCGCGAAGACGCGCCCGGCCGGCGCCTGGTTGACGGACGGCGCGTGGGATCACGAGCAGTGGAGCCCTCCCCGGCTTCCGACGAAGGAGATGCTCGATCCCGCGACCGGAGACCACCCGACCTGTCTCTCGCGCCAGGACGGGCACATGATCGTGTGCAACTCGATCGCGTTGAAACTCGCCCGAATCACGCGGGAAACGCCCGACCCTCCGGGCGGGGTGATCGTCCGGGGCGCGCGTGGGGAACCGACGGGTGTGTTGAAGGACGCCGCCATGGACGCCATCACCGCGGTGCGGCCGCCGCGGACGCTGGAGGAGCTTTCGCAAGCGCTCTCGACCGCGATGCGTCACGCGGCGAGCGTCGGCGTGACATCCGTCCAGGACCTGCCGGGAGATCCCCGCGACCTGGAGGCGTGGGAGGCGATCCGGCGCGCCGGCGCGCTCACCGTCCGCGTGCACTACCGCCTTCCGCTGGCGGAGTGGGAGCGCGCGCGCGACCGCCGCTCGAGCCTGCGCAACGACGAGTGGCTCCGGCTCGGCGGGGTGAAGGGGTACGCGGACGGCTCCCTTGGCTCTTCGACGGCGCTCTTCGACGCGCCCTACGCCGACGACCGGAACAACCGGGGCGTATTCGCATCGGAGGCGATCCCTCTGTCTCGGATGGAGGAGCGCGTCGCCGCGGCGGACCGCGCCGGCCTTCAGGTCGTGATCCACGCCATCGGCGATCGGGCGAACGGCGAGATCCTCGATCTCTACGAGCGCGTCGCGAGAGCGAACGGGCCGCGCAACCGCCGGTTCCGGATCGAGCACGCGCAGCATCTGCGTCCGGCGGACATCCCGCGCTTCGCCCGCCTCGGAGTGATCGCTTCGATGGAGCCGTACCACGCGATCGACGACGGCCGGTGGGCGGAAAAGCGGATCGGCCGGGAGCGCTGCCGGACGACGTATGCGTTCCGGTCCCTCCTGGATGCCGGGGCGGCTCTCGCCTTCGGATCCGACTGGGACGTCGCCCCGCTCTCCCCGATCGCGGGGATGGACGCCGCCGTGACGCGGCGGACCATCGATGGAAAGAACCCGAGAGGCTGGTTTCCCGAGCAGCGAATTTCCCCGAAAGAGGCGCTCGTGGCGTACACGAGCGGGGCCGCCTGGGCGGCATTCGAAGAGAACGAAAAGGGCGCTCTCACACCCGGCAGGCTGGCGGACTTCGTGGTCTTGTCGCGCGATGTCTTGAAGATCCCGAAGGAGGAGATCGCCGCGGTGCACGTCGACGAAACCGTCGTCGGGGGACGGGTCGTGTACACGCGGCGCTGACTTCGACGCGCCCCGTAGTTTTCAGTTCTCAGTTTTCAGTCTTCAGTTTCCGAGGAACCGAGAACCGATTGATAACTGATAACTGATAACTGATAACTCCTCTCCTTGTAGACTCCTCGCGTGCCCCGGATTCATCTGCTCTCGAGCGGGGTCATCGATCGGATCGCCGCCGGCGAGGTGGTCGAGCGGCCGGCCTCGGTCGTCAAGGAGCTCGTCGAGAACGCGCTCGACGCGGGCGCCTCCCGTATCGACGTGGACCTCCAGGGCGGCGGAATTCGGGCGGTTCGGGTGCGGGACGACGGCGCGGGCATGTCGCGCGAGGACGCGCGCCTCGCGCTCGAAAGGCACGCGACCTCGAAGATCTCCTCGGACGAGGACCTCCGGGGCGTCGTGTCCTACGGCTTTCGCGGCGAGGCATTGCCTTCGATCGCATCCGTGGCGCTCCTGACGCTGACGACGAGCGACGGGGGGTCGGGCGAGGGCGTTCGGGTCCGCGTCGAATACGGCGGTGAGCCGTCGGTCGAGACCGCGGGCCGGCCGCGCGGCACGGACGTTCTGGTCGAGGATCTCTTCGGGAGG
>DATNMZ010000037.1:0-3274 GCA_035602095.1 Thermoanaerobaculia bacterium | reverse complement strand
GGCCGAAAGCGCAAGCACAATGAAGACTCCTTCGCCTTCGACGCCGAAGAGGGCCTGTTCATCGTCGCCGACGGAATGGGGGGCCACGCGGCCGGGGAGGTCGCCTCGAAGATCACCGTGGAGACGATCAACGAGTTCATTGCGGCGACGCGGCAGAAGGAAGAAGCGACCTGGCCGTTCAAGTACAACCACGAGCTCGACTTCAACAGCAACCGGCTCGCCGTCGCGATCGAGAAGGCGAACGAGCGCGTGATGGCCGCGGTGGCCGCGCAGCCCTGGCTCAAAGGCATGGGGACCACCGTCGTCGCCGGGCTACTGAATGAGAAGCTTCTCTCGCTCGCGCACGTGGGAGACAGCCGGGCATACCTCCTGCGGGACGGCCAGCTCTCCCTTCTGACGGACGACCATTCCTGGGTCCACGAGCAGGTCGCGGCCGGCATTCTCACGGAGGAAGAGGCCAAGTCCCACCCCTTGAAGAACGTCGTCACGCGCGCCCTCGGGGGCGGTACGTCGGTGTCGCCGGAGATCCAGGAGCTGCGTTTCTCGCCGGGGGACCGTTACCTGTTCTGCTCGGACGGTCTGACGACGATGCTCTCCGATGAAGAGATCCGCGATGCGGCGCTCGGCGAGGACCGGCCGAAAGCCCTCTGCGAACGGTTGATCCAGCTCTCCAACGCCAAAGGGGGAGTGGACAACATCACCGTCGTCGTCGTCTCGATTTCCGGAGACGCCCCGTCCTCCTGACCCGGCGCGGAGGTCCTCCCGGAAGAGCCGGGCGTGTCCGAGCGAGAGCGTCGAAGGGTCGAGAAAAGCGCATTTCTACGCGACGCGGGCATTTCGGGTTCCGTAAAACCGTTGACGGGGTCGCGCCCGAAGACTATTCTCAAAACTGGATGCGGATGGAAGGGAGAGCCGATATCTCGCGCAAACTATTGGGCTGCGGGCTCTTGTGCCTTTCAGCTACGGTTCTTCCCGCGCTCGAGCGGAGCACGGAGCGGGCCGCGGTGGCCTCCGAATGGGCATCGAGCGCCTTCCGCACCTTCGGTCCGGCGCAGACGCTCCTGGCCGGCCGCGTCGAGCTCATCGACGAGAGGGACGACGGCGTCTTTCGCGCGGCTCTCTCTGCGGAAATCCGGCGGCTCCGAGCGGAGCTCCACGACAAGCAGGGGTGGGCGGACCCCCTTTCGGAAGGGGACCCTCTCCGGATCTATGTCGCCCGGCAGGACGCCCAGGGAATCCGACGACTCGCCGCTCGGGCGGTAGACCGGCATCGTCTTCTCGGAGCGTCGATCGAGGTCGACGCGACCGGCCTCTCCACTGCGGAAGTTCTCCACGAGGTCGCGCGGCTCTACGCTCAAGCGACGCTCGAGGCGTACGGTGCGAACGACCGGACGTTTCTCTCTGCCGCTGCGGCTCAGGCGCTGGTCCGCCGGGAAGGGGATGACGAGCGCCTCCGGATCGACGCCGCCGCGCCGGGACTCGATCTCGGGCGCAACGTCGACACCTTCGGCCGCGTCTACGTCGAGGAGTTCTCCCGCGCTCTCGGAGGTTCTGCCGCTTTGCGGGCCGTCTGGGAGCGGGCGGCACAATCGGGCGAAGAAGTTCTGGCCCTGTTCCTGCGGACGTGGGCGGAGGCGACGGGAGAGAGGGAAGACGCTCTCCTTCTGCGTTCCGCCGCGCGGATGTACACGCTGGTCGAGCCGGAGCCGTCACCGGCGCGCGTCGTCCTCGCAGACCTCCAGAGCGGCGCGCTCGATGCGGTGACGCCTCCCACGTTCACGATCCGGCACCGCGCCTTCCTGCCGGCGCCGGAAGCGACGGGCGGCCTGAAGGTGACCTGGCCCGAGCGCGGCGCCCCGGCTGCGGCGGTCGTGCGTTACCGGGACGCCGCCTTGCCGCCCGACGTCATCTTCTGGCAGGCCGGTTCGACGCGCACCGTCCCGCTCTCCGGCGTCGCACGGGTGGACTGGGTGGTCGCCGGAACGGCAGGGGGACCTCCGCTCGACGAGCTTTCGGCGAGCGTCGAGCCCGTGGCGGCATTCCCGTTCACCAACGTCTCGGCGCAGGCCGCGTCGGGGCCGGGAGGGCCGCGGATCTCCTGGACGACTTCGGCGCACGACGGACTCGCCGGCTGGGTTCTCTTCCGCGAGGAGGTTCTCGCCGACGGCCGGATCACCCGCACCGGGCCCCAGATCCTCCCGTCTACGCGCCAGGCCGACGAATCTTTTCGTTACGCGTTCGTCGATCCCGAGGCCGCCAGCGGCACGTTCTACCGGTACAGCGTCTGGGCGGTGACCGACGACGGGCTTCTCGCCAAGGCGTTCTCGGCGACCCTCCGGACGCCCGACTGATTTCTCCTTATCCTGGCGATGTCATTCCCGTTGCCCCGGCGGGTTGTGTGGTGATCTCCCGATGAGAGCCCCGCGGAAAGTGCGGCGTCCGCCCGACGTCGCCCGCATCATCGACCGCACGATCGTGCGTCTCTGGGACACCATCGAGGAGCTCGAGTCCTTAAACCCGGCGGAGCTGAACTTCTACCGAGTCGCGGTGTTCGGCAGCGCGCGCGTTCAGCAGGGCGACAAGGAGTACGCGCAGGTTCGCGAGATCGCCTCCCGTTTGACCGAGCTCGGCTGCGACATCGTGACCGGCGGCGGTCCGGGCCTCATGGAGGCGGCCAACGAAGGCGCCGCCTCATCCCGGGCGCGGGGCCTCCGGAAGACACGCTCCTACGGCCTGACGATCGCGATCCCTTTCGAGAAAGCGAATCCCTACCTCGACAGCGTCACGGCCCACCGCACTTTCTTCTCGCGGCTTCACCACTTCGTCCGGATGTCGCAGGCATTCATGATTTTCCCGGGCGGGATCGGAAGCACGCTCGAGCTGATGATGGTCTGGCAGCTCCTTCAGGTCGGTTTCATGACGGAGCGGCCCGTGATCCTGGTCGGGGGCATGTGGAAGGGCCTCCTCGAGTGGATGCAGCGCGAGATGGTTCCCCGCCGGCTCGTCAATGCGGAGGACCTGGATCTCGTTCACCTCTCTCCGTCGCTCGATGAGGCCGTCGCGCGGATCGAGCGGCACAAGGAAAAATTCGACAAGGCCCGGGAGCTGGTCATCCTCGAGCGCCGGCGCGCCGAGCGCGTGGAGAAGGACCCGGTTCCCGTGGTCCCCGAGGGGGCCGTCGAGCCAACTGTTCCGTAACGATCCGCTCGTGGTCGAAGGCGAACGAGACGCCTGGAAGTTGTCGTTTCGTGAACCATCGAGCCTCCGCCGCGTC
>DATNMZ010000036.1:0-2612 GCA_035602095.1 Thermoanaerobaculia bacterium | reverse complement strand
GCCGGTCTCGCGGGCGGGGAGCTCCGATCTGTCTTCATCACGGAGATGGCATGAGCACGGCGCGTGCCAAGCCCCTCGGCCTTCCGGACGCCGGGCCTTACAATCCGGCATTGCGCGGCTCGAACGCGCGGAGGTTTCTCTGGGCTGTCTCGTCCGCTCCGTCGGCGCCGTGCTTCTTCTGCTCGCGCTGGCGATCGCGGCGCGCCGCGTCACGGAGGCCGCCGCTTCCATCCTCCCTCCGGGACCGGGCGAGCGCGACACCGTCGTGGACGGGGTCCGCTGGCGGTCCCGCGAAGCGCCCGGAAAGCCCGATCGGGAGCCGGTCGTGTACGTGCACGGATTCCTCTCCTCGTCCTCCACATGGAAGCGCGTGCTTCTGCCTGCGTCCGCGGGGCGCGCCGGGATCGCCGTGGACCTGCCGGGCGCCGGCTTTTCGGACCGGCCCTGGCCCTGGGACTACACGGTTTTCGGCCAGGCGCGGCACCTGCTGCAATACCTGGACGCCCGCGGCTGGCGCCGCGTCGTCTTAGTCGGCAGCTCCCTGGGCGGGGCGGTCTGCGAAGCCGTGGCGGTCGCGAGGCCGGAGAGGGTCGCGGCTCTCGTGCTCGTCGACGCCGCCTGGCCGGGAATGCGCGTCCCGCTCGGGTTCCGCCTGCTCCGCACGCCCGTCGTCGGCGATCTCCAGCTCGAGCTCCTCGTCCGGCCGGTCATGGGCTACGCCCTGCGTCGCCGGCTCTACGCGCGGCCGGAGCGGGTGACGGAGGAGACAGTGGACGACTGGTGGGTGCCCGTGACGGTCCCGGGGACTCGCCGGGCCGCGCTCGAAAGCGTGCGCACGAGCTTTCGCGGGACGGAGGGGCTCATCACGAAGATCCGCGCTCCGACGCTCGTCGTCTGGGGGAAGGAGGACGCCCTGCTGCAGGCTTCGCAGGGTCTCGATCTCGCCTCGGCGATTCCGAGCGCGCGTTACGTAGCGCTACCCGACGCGGGGCACCTCCCCCAGGAAGAGGTCCCCGCCGAGTTCGCGCGGACTCTCGCTGCGTTCCTCCACGAGCTGCCCGCTCCCGCGCGATGAAAGCGCCGCTCCTCCTCTACGGCGCGAACGGGTACACGGGGCGGCTCATCCTCGACGCCGCGCTTGCCGCAGGAGTTGCGTTGACGATCGCCGGCAGGCGGCGGGAGGTCATCGAGCCTCTCGCCGCGCAGAAGGGAGTGGAGTTTCGGGTCTTCGACTTCGCCGATCGAAGCCTCGCGGCGCGCGCGCTCGAATCCTCTGGCGCGCTTCTCCTCGCGGCCGGCCCTTTCTCGCGGACGAGCTCGCCGGCGTTGCAGGCCTGCCTCGCATCGCGCACCGCCTACCTCGACATCACCGGCGAGGTGGCCGTCTTCGAGGCGCTCTTCGCGAAGGAGGAGGACGCGAAGCGCGCCGGGATCGCGGTCCTTCCGGGCGCCGGGTTCGACGTCGTCCCATCGGACTGTCTCGCCGCTCTCCTCTCGTCTTTGCTCCCCGGCGCGACACGGCTGCACCTCGCATTCCGAGGCTTTCGGCCCTCGCCGGGCACGGCGAAGACGATGCTCGAGTCCATGCCGCGCGGCGGCCTGGTCCGCGAGAACGGCCGCCTGCGCCGCGTGCCGGTGGCCTGGAAGACGCGCGAAATTCCGTTCCGCGACCGGGCGCGCCTCGCGATGACGGTGCCGTGGGGGGACCTCGCGACCGCCTTCCGATCCACCGGAATTCCGAACATCGAGACGTACGCGGCCTCCTCGCCCGGGGCGATCGCCTTCGCGCGCCGGTTCCGGTCCCTGGCCCCCCTGCTCGCCTGGAGACCGCTGCGCGCGCTCCTCGACCGGCGGATCGGCGCGGGAGTCGCGGGGCCGACCCCGGAGGAGCGCGCTAGAGAGAGGTCGCAGCTCTGGGGGCGCGTCGAAGACGAGAACGGCCGCTTCGTCGAAGGACGAATGGAGACTCTCGAGGGCTACGACTTCACGGCGGAGTCCGCCGTCGCGTGCGCACGCCGCGTGCTCGGCGGCGAGCTTTCTCCGGGCGTCTGGACTCCGTCGAAGGCCTTCGGACCCGCATTCGCGGCGTCGCTCCCCGGCACCGTCGTCGAGGCGCCTTCCGCCATGTCCCGATGAAGCCGCGCGGCCGGGCCGAGCCTCTCGTCCTGCTCGGGGCCGGAGCCGTGCTTCTCGCCGCGTCCGGAATCCATCCGCGCGACCGCTTCACCTGGTTGCTGGAGATCGCCCCGATCCTGATCGCCGTCCCGATCCTCGCGGCGACGCGCCGGCGCTTTCCGCTGACGCCGCTCGCGTATCGCCTCATCTTCTTGCACGGCGCGATCCTGATGCTCGGGGGGCATTACACCTACGCGGAAGTCCCTCTCGGCTTCTGGATGAAGGAAACCTTCGGGTTTGCGAGGAACCACTACGACCGGATCGGGCACTTCGCCCAGGGATTCGTCCCGGCAATCGTCGCGCGCGAGATCCTGATCCGCAGAACGCCGCTGCGCTCTCGGGGCTGGCTCTTCTTCCTCGTCACCTGCGTGTGCCTCGCGATGAGCGCGGCCTACGAGCTCTTCGAATGGGCCACGGCGGTCGCGACCGGCTCGAAG
>DATNMZ010000035.1:0-6425 GCA_035602095.1 Thermoanaerobaculia bacterium | reverse complement strand
TCCGGAAGAGCCCCTCGAGGTCGGCGGAGGAGCGCGCCTCGAAGACCGGAAAGTCCTTCAGGGCCAGAACCCGCACGGCGCGGGCGACGTCTTCCTCCCGGGCTTGCGTCAGGTGGACGGTGCCGTCGGGCTCCGCTCGGGCGTCGAACCCCTCCGCCGCGAGGGCCCGGGCGGCGTCCTCGGCGCTCGCCGGCTGCGTGCGCAGAAGGGCGTGGCGCGGGGAGGCGCCGCTGCCGCGGAGTGTTTCCTCCCGGGTGATCCGTCCGTGGTCGAGGAAGGCGACGCGGTCGCAGAGCCGCTCGACTTCCGCGAGTTGGTGGGAGTTCAAGACGATCGTCGCTCCTCGGGCCTTCGCTTCGAGAATGCGGTCTCGCACCACGGCGACACCGACCGGGTCGGTCCCCGAGGCGGGCTCGTCCAGGAAGAGCAGATCGGGGTCTCCGAAGAGCGCCTGGGCGACGCCGACGCGCTGAAGCATCCCTCGGGAGTATGTTCGCAGCCGGCGATCGAGCGCGCCGGCCTCGAGTCCCACTCTCTCCGACGCAGCGGCCACTTCGCGTTCGGTGCGGTCCGGCGACCCACCGGAGAGCCGCCAGTGGTGCGCGAGGAAGGCGCGGCCCGAGAGCTCGCGGTCGAATCCGAGGCGCTCCGGCATGTAGCCTGTTCGCGCGCGCACGGCGAGATCGTCCGGCCGCCGGCCGTCGATGGAGATCGCCCCCTGATCGAGCCGGAGAAACCCGAGCAGGCAGGAGAGAAGGGTCGCCTTGCCCGCGCCGTTCGGCCCGATCAGGCCGAGCGTTTCGCCGCGGGCGACGTGGAGCGTGACGCCGTCCAGCGCCCGGGGCGCGCGTCCGCCCCGGCCGTAGCTCTTCGACACGGATTCGACGGCGATCACTCGCCGACAGTCTAATCCGCGGGTGGTCGCGCGCGCGGCACCGATTCCGCGCGCGGAATGGCGGAATGTTAGACTCCGCCGTTTTGTTGTCCAGCCTTCGATGATCGAAGTTCAGAACCTCACGAAGCGCTATCCGACCCAGTTGGCCGTCTCGGACGTGACCTTCTCGGTGCGTCCCGGCGAGATCCTGGGATTCCTCGGACCGAACGCGGCGGGCAAGACGACCACGATGCGCGTCTTGGCCGGGTTCCTCCCGCCGAGCGCGGGGACGGCGCGGATTGCGGGCTTCGACATCGTGCGACAGTCCAAGCAGGCGCGCGCCGCGCTCGGGTATCTCCCCGAGTCCGCCGCCCTCTACCCGGAGATGCGCGTACGCGAATACCTGGCGTTCCGGGCGCGGCTCGAGGGCGTATTCGGCGCGGAAGTTCCCCGCCGCGTCGGCGAAGCGATCGATCGCTGCCTGCTCGCGGAAGTCGCCGACCGCAAGGTCGAGAACCTCTCCAAGGGATACCGGCAGCGCGCCGCGCTCGCGGGCGCCCTGGTCCACCAGCCCCCCGTGCTGATCCTGGACGAGCCGACGGTCGGGCTCGACCCGGCCCAGATCATCCGGATCCGCGAGACGATTCGCTCCCTGGGCCGCGATCGCGCGGTCCTCCTCTCGACGCACATCCTTCCCGAGGTGGACGCGGTCTGCGACCGCGTCTTGATCATCGACCGGGGGCGGATCGTGGCCGAGGGAACGCCCGAGGAGCTGCGGCGCAAGCTGGCGGCCTCGCCGACGGTCCGGGCGATCTTTCGCGGCGTGGTTGCCGCGCGCGACGATCTCGCGCGCCTTTCCGGCGTGACGGGGGTGGAGGAGACGGAGGCGGAGGGCGAGACCCGGGTGCGGGTTCACGGCCCTCCGGACGCGGAGCTGGCGGAGGAGATCTTCCGGCTCGCCGTCGCGCGGGGCTGGGTGCTCCGGGAGCTCGCGCGAGAGTCCGTCTCGCTCGAAGACGTGTTCGTTCGGCTCACGCGCCACGACGATGCCGCGGGAGCCGAGGCGCCGGAGACGTCCCCACCCGCCGAGCCGGCCGGCGTCGCGGAGAATCCCTCATGAGGAAATGGATCGCGATCGTCGGCCGCGAGTGGCGGTCCTATTTCTTCTCCCCGCTCGCCTACGTGATCCTCTCCGCGTTCCTCCTGGTGAACGGGATCATCTTCTACGCGATCCTCTCCTACCTCGCCGCGCCGGGAGCCGCGAAGGGACAGGCGCTCATTCTTCTCTTCACCAACACCTACTTCTGGATCTTCAACCTCTTCGTGGTCCCGATCATCGCGATGCGCCTCTTCCCCGAGGAGCGCCGGAGCGGAACGATCGAGAATCTGCTGACGGCGCCCGTTTCCGAGACGGAAGTCGTGCTCGGGAAGTGGTTCGGCGCGCTCGTCTTCTTTCTGACGCTGTGGGCTCCCACGCTCCTTTACGTCGCGTTTCTCCGGACGCAGACCCGCATCGACATCGGCCCCGTCGCGTCCGGGTATCTCGGCGTCGCGCTCCTCGGCGGGTACTTTCTCGCGGTCGGGACGTTCGCGTCGACGCTGACGAAGAATCAGATCGTCGCGGCCATCCTCTGTTTCGGGATGCTCATCCCGATCTTTTCCGTCGGTCTCCTCGAGTCCATGCTCGGCGGCGCCGGGCATGACGTCGTGAGCTACCTGAACCTCTGGGACCACATGGACGAGCTCGCCCGCGGAGTCGTGGACAGCCGGCGGGCGGTCTACTACCTCTCGGCGACCGCGTTCTTCCTGTTCCTCTCGACGGTCTCGCTGGCCGCCAAGAAGGAGAATCCGTGAGGGCGGCGGCGGCGCGCCGGAGCACTTCGACCGCGGGCATCGTCCTGGGGCTCGCGCTTCTCGCCGGGATCAACTGGATCGGCTCACGCCACTGGTGGCGGGGGGACTGGACCTCGACCGGCCTGTACTCCATCTCGGAGACGACGCGCAAGACGGTCGAGGCCCTCCGCAAGCCGGTGCGGGTCACGGTGTTCATGACCCGCCAGTCCCGTCTCTACCAGCCCGTGTCCGAGCTCTTGAACCGCTATCGGGGGCTCTCCTCGAAGATCGAGATCGAATACCTCGACCCGGAGCGCAACCCGATGCGGGCGGAGGCGCTCGTGAAGGAGTTCGGGATCCGGCAGAACACTGTGGTGTTCCGTTCGGGCGACCGGAAGAAGTACGTCGAGGAGAGCGCGCTCGCGGACTTCGACTTCGCGGGAGGGATGGGAGGCGCGCCTCCGATCAAGGCTTTCAAAGGGGAAGAGGCGTTCACGTCGGCCATTCTGGAGGTGACCGAGAACAAGGTCACGAAGGTGTACTTCACCGCCGGGCACGGGGAACCGGCTCTCGAGTCCGGAGAGCGCGGCCGAGGCTTCGCCGACGCGAAACAGGCGCTCGAACGGCAGAACCGGACGGTGTCGGCGTGGAGCTCCCTCGGAAAAGGCGATCTTCCGGCCGACGCGAACGTGGTCGTCGTGGCGGGGCCGCGCACGGCGTTTCTCGAGCCGGAGACGGCGGCGCTCGCGAAATACCTGGCCGGAGGCGGACGGGTGCTCGTCCTGGCGGATCCGGTACTGCCCTCCCCGGGGACGCCTCCCGCCGATCTCGGGCTCTCCGGCCTGCTGGCGGCCTACGGTCTTCGCTTGAACACCGACATCGTGATCGACCCCGCCAACGCGATCCCGCAGGTCGGCGCCGAAACGCTGATCGCCAACCGGTATGGTTCCCATCCCATCGTGCGGTCCCTCGCCGCGGAAGGCCTGCCGGTGGTCTTTCCCCTGGCGCGGTCCGTCGCGAAGATCGAAAAGCCGCCCGCGGGGTATTCGCAGACGATGCTCGTCGAGACGACGGCGGAAGGGTGGGGAGAGACTTCGCTGACGAAGCTCGACGAGGTGAAGAAGGACCCCGCGGACAACGCCGGCCCGGTGGCGATCGGGATGGCCGCGGCCCCGTCCGACGAGAAGAAACCCGGAGCGCGGCTGGTCGTCTTCGGAAACTCGCGGTTCGTGGCCAACGGCGCGCTCGCCCAGGCGGGCAACGCAAACCTCTTCTTGAACGCGGTGTCGTGGCTCGCGGGCCAGGAGCGGCTCGTCGGGATCGCCCCGAAAACGCCGGAGCAGGCGTCCCTTTCGATGACGCGCTCGCAGGTGAATCGGATCGGGCTCCTCGCGGCCCTCGGCATGCCTCTGTTCGCCGTCATTCTCGGCGTCCTCGTCTGGTACAGACGGAGAGACTGAGTGCGCCGGGTGGGCGAGCCGGGAGCCTAGATGTCTTCCCGCAAGATCCTCCTCCTCGCGGCTCTCGTTCTTCTCCTGTTCGGATTCATCTTCCTCTTCGAGCGGAAGATGCCGACGACCACGGAGGCGGACCAGAAAAAAGACCTCGTCTGGGAGCTGGCCGAGGACCGGATCGAGTCCGTGCGGCTGGAGCGTCCCGAATCCGTCCCCGTCGAGCTGACCAGGGCCTCCGCCGGAGCCTGGCGCCTCTCGCGTCCCGAGGCGTATCCCGCCGATCCCTTCACCGCCGGTGAGGTCGTTTCGCAGCTCGCGAAGCTGCACCGCACGGGAAGCAAGGTTCCGGAGGCGGGGCCGGAAGGTTACGGATTCGCGCCTCCCTCCGCCCGAGCCACCCTCTCCTGGAAAGATCCGGAGCGCCCCGGCAAGACCCTGTCCCGCACGGTCGAGTTCGGAGTGGACATTCCCGGGACGGACGCCGTCGCGGCGCGGGTAGCCGGAAGCCCCGGCGTCTTCTTCGTCCCCGCGACGGTGGCGGCGGCGGTCCGGAAGGACGCGGACGAGTTCCGGAGCAAGGACGTCTTCGGGGGCTCCGCCGGGGACGTCGTCCGAGTGGACATCGAGCGGGGCCGGGGGAAGGTGGCCCTCGCGAAGAAAGGCGGAGTCTGGTGGCTCGACCAGCCCATCGTGGATCTGGCCGATGGAGACTTCGCCCAGCGGTTCGTCGAGCAGCTCACCGCTTTGAAGACCGTCGATTTCTTGAAACCCGGGGAGCGGGAGAACCTCGCCGCCCTGGGGCTGTCGCCCCCTCTGTATCGCGTGACCCTTTCCGATGGAAAGACTCCGGTCGCCGTGGAATTCGGCGCTACCCGGTCGGATGGAAACACCGTCTACGCGCGCCGCGAGTCTCAGGTCTTTACCGTTCCGAGCTCGATCGCCGAGGACCTATCCCGCGAGGCGGTCGTCTTTCGCGAGGTGCGGCTCGTCCGCTTCGATCGGGCGGCACTGTCGGCCGTCGAGGGGGTCTTCGGAGGAGACCGGATCGATTTCCAGAAGAAAGACTCCGGATGGAGCTTCGGCAAGAAGAGCGTGTCGGCGGCGGCGGCGGACGATCTCATGACGGCCCTTCTGGAGCTGAAGAGCCGCAGCCTTCTCGACGAAGGCGCGGCGGCCGCGTTGAAGGCGAGGGGGCCCGCCGCAACGGTCACGATCCACGTCGGGGCCGGCGAGGTGTGGACCCTGCAGTTCTTCCCCGGCCGCCAGGAGACGGAAGCTCTGGTGAGCGGAAGGCCGGGTGCGTTCACGCTGGCGGGCGACGTCGTCGCCAAGCTCCGGACGGCGTTCCAAAAGGCGGCGGGCGAGAAGTAGCCGCTCTCCCGCGAGCGGCCGACGGCCGACAGCGGACAGTCGACGGCGGGCGGCTATCTTTTTCCCGTCACGTGGGGCGGGCGCTTGTCCGCCTCCGCCTCGAGCTGAGCGATCCGCTTCAGCCGAGCCTTCTCCTTCTCGTCGAGCGTCTTCGTCTTCTTCTCCTTCGCCTTGGAGAACATGGTGGAAAGGGCGAGGAAGAGGCCTCGGCCGGGAGGGGCCTTCATCCGCCTCGCCGTGGCGCCCCAGAGCTTCGCCTTCTTGACGACCGCCTCCGAGAAGTCCGCGTTGGCGAGATCCGCGCCCTTCAAGGACGCGCCGGTGAAGTCGGCCCCGATCGCCCGGGCGAAGCGCAGGTCCGCCTCTTCGAGGTTGGCGCCCTGGAGGTTCGCGCCGACGAGCATCGTGCCGGAGAGGTCCGCGTCGAAGGCGCGCACTCCGGAGAGATTCGCGCGCTTCAAGTTCGCGAGCCGGAAGTTTCCGTTCGACAGGTCCGCCCGGCTGAAGTTGACGCCTTCCGCCTGCGTCTCCGAGCAGTCCGCTCCGGAGAATCGCGCGCCGCCGAACGAGTACGGCTTCAGGTTGGCCCTGGCGAAGATGGCCTTCGAGAGGTCCGCGCCCTGAAAATTCGCGCTCTCGAACCGCACGGCGCGCAAGTCCACCTCGATCAGCTTGGACTCCGCGAAAGAGACATCCTTTCCCTTCGCGTCCAGGAACAGCGCGCTGCGCAGCTCCATCTTGCGCATCCGGGCCCTCTCGAGGTTCGCGCCCGTGAAATTCGCCTCGACGGCCGACGCGAGCTCGAGATCGGCGTCGGTGAAGTCCGCCCCCTCGCAGTCCGCCGCGTTCAACGCCGCCTGGCGCAGGTTCGCCCGGAGGAATCTCGCGCGGCG
>DATNMZ010000034.1:0-9164 GCA_035602095.1 Thermoanaerobaculia bacterium | reverse complement strand
TCGGCCGACTCGGGCGCGAGCCTGGCCGCACGCGAAAGCTCCTCGGCGGCCTCCACCGGCTTTCCACGAAACAGCAGCAGGCGCCCGAGCCGGTTCCGCGCGGCGACCTTCTCCGGCGCGCGGAGGACCGCCTGCCGCAGCTGCTCTTGCGCCTCCTCCAGACGCCCAACTTCCCAGAGTGCGCTTCCCAGGTAGAAGAGGACGTCGGCGCTGTCGAGCCCACCGCGCCGCGCGGCGTCGAGCTCCGCCGACGCCTGCAGGAAGCGCCCCTGCTCCGCCAGATTCACGCCGTAGTGCGCCTTCAATCTCGGGTTGCCCGGCGCCGCCGCGATGACCCGCTCCATCACGGCGTTCCCCTCGTCGTAGCGGCGGTCGCGCCACAGATACTCGGCGAACGCGACGCGCAGCACCAGGTTCTTTCGGTCGGCCCCGATTGCCCGCTTGAAGATCGCTTCCGCGCGTGGATCGCCGACGGCGGCGTAGGCGGCCGCCAGCCCCGCGAGCCCGGCGGCGTCCCCCGGGCGGGCCGCCACGGCCGTCTCCATCAGCGGCACCGCCTCGTCGGGCTTGCCCGCTGCGAGGAGCGCCTGTGCTTTCTCGAGAGCCTCCTGAGCAGCGGACACCGGCTCGTCCTGTCCGGAGAGCCCGGAGAGAACGAGGGCGCCGGCGAGCACGAACCGGATCAAAGCCATCAGGCGTCGGGCAAGAGGGCCGGCCGCGGGGATCCCGTGTCCGGCGGCCGGATCGTCGAGGCGCGTTTGAGATATCCGCGGCTTCCGCGTGCAAATCCGGCCGCCTCCAGAAACGGCGCGAGCGGCGAAGCGGCCGCCTCCTCCCCGTCGATGCGGGAGATCAAGACCGCGCGACGGCGGCCCTCCTCGACCAGAGCGGCGAGCGCCGACGCGATCGAGGAAGCGGCCTCGCTCCGCTCGGGCTCGTCCGCGGGAAGGAACGTCGAAAGGTTGCCCGCGCCGCGCCCCGCCACCGCCACGAGAGCGCCTTCCCGGAGGATCACGCGCGCGCCGGCGGCGCGCTGCGGCCGCGCGGCGGCGCTCGAAGCCGGGTCCGGCCAGGGAACGGCGGCGCCGTACGGGTTGGCGGGGTCGGTTGCCGCGAGGATCCACGTGCGCCCCTGCGACGACGGCTCCCGTGCCGCGCGCAGGCGATCGTCGGCTCCCGGTAGGGCGAACTGCGTCGCACCGAGGCCCGCGACGAAGTAGCCCCGGCGGACGCGGCCTGCCTCCTCCATCGCCTGGAGCACGGGATACACCGTCGCGAACCCGCCCGCGACGCCCTCGGCGTGCACGGCTTCCCGCGTCAGGACTCCATACCGGTCGAGCAGAGCGGACGCGAAGGCGGCGCGGCGCTCGGTGTCGGAGGGCGCGCCGGCGCCTCCTTCCACGCCCGGAAGGGAAGACCGGAGCGACCAGCGGCCCTCGCTGCCCGGCGGGCCGCCGCGCCGGCTCGCGAACGAGCGGCCGCGGGACGCGCGGCGCTCCTGCCTTCCGCCGCCCTTCACGAACGACCGCAGCGGCGCCAGAGTGTCGTTGGACGCCTCGCCCGCCCAGACGAGGTCCCACAGCGCGCGGAGGAGGTCGCCGGGGAACGCGCCGGTCGCGCGGGCCAGGTCGGAAAAAAAGAGGGCGCCCCGCGTCGCCAGAATCTCGCGCACGCGTCCGGCCAGCTCGCCGTCCGCGCGGCCGGCGGGCGAAGCGAAGAGGGCATCGCGGTCCGGAAGGAAGAGCGCGATCCGTCCGTCGGAGGGGCCGAGCGGCTCGATCCCCCTCCAGATCACCTCGCCGGCCGCGCAGAGAAGATCGAGGTCGGCGGGCTTGTAGCCGGAAACGCGCGCCGGAAGGACCTCGCTTTCGAGGACCGACGCCGGGATCGGGCAGCCCTGGAGCTGCTCGACGGCGGAGAGAAGGCCGTCGAGCCCGCGGCGGGGCGAGAGCACGCTCTGCCAGTCGGCGAGGAAGCGCCCGAACGCCGGCGCGAGCACGGGCTCGACTTCCCGCCGGAGCCGGGCGAGGGACCGGCGTTTCAAGGATCGCAGCACCTCGGAGTCGCACCATTCCCGAAAGCGCCCTCCCGGCAGGAAGTCTCCTTCGACGACCCGTCCGGCGGACGCGAGCTGCTCGAGCGCGGCACGGACGGGAGCGATCGGGAGATCGAATCGCGCCGCGGCGGCCTCGGCCAGGAACGGCGCGTGCGTCCGCGCGTAGCGCGAGACCAGATCCCCGAGGGGGTCGCGAGGGGACTCGAGGAACGCGTCCGGAAGCCCGGCGGGCACGACGATTCCGAGCGCATCGCGGAGGCGCCCCGCGTCTTCGGCGGCCGCCCACCGGAGCTCTCCGCCGAGGGAAAAGGGGAAGACGCGCCGGTCCTGCGCGAGCGTCTCGAGCCACTCCGGCGCCGCGCCGCCCGATTCGCTGCGGGCGCTGATCTCCTCTTCCGTCAGATCCCCCAGCCGGAGGAGCAGGTCGTGGACGCCGTCGGGATGCCGCACGGGCCGCTTCCCGTCGAGCCGCTGGAGCGAGATCTCGAGGGCCTCGATCTCGTCGGGATCGAGGAGCTCGCGAAGCTCGACCTCGCCCAGGAGCTCCCTCAACTGAGCCGGGTCCACCGAGAGGGCATGAGCCCGGCGCTCCGCGAGCGGCGCGTCGCCGTCGTAGACGAAGTTGGCGACGTAGGAGAACAGGATCGACGCGGCGAAGGGGGACGGAGCCCGGGACACCGCCGCGACCACCCGGATACGGCGGGAGGCGATCCGGCGCAGGATCTCCAGGAGGCCCGGCAGATCGAAGACGTCGCGGAGACACTCGCGGTAGGTCTCGAGGATCATGGGAAACGAGCCGTACCGCGATGCGACCGCGAGGAGATCCGCGGCGCGCTTGCGCTGCGCCCAGAGAGGAGAGCGCCGCCCCGGGTAGCGCCGCGGCAGAAGGAGCGCCCGCGCGGCGTTTTCCCGGAACCGCGCCGCGAAGAGCGACGTCTGACCGAGGGCCCGCACGAGCACGTCCTCGACCTCGTCCGCAGGAGGGAGGAACAGCGAGACGTCGGGCGGCTCGTCGGACTCGGGAAGGCGGAAGACCATCCCGTCGTCGGACCACATCATCTCGACCTCGGATGCACGCTCCTCGCGCAGCCGCGCCACGACGGCCATGGCCCAGGGCGCGTGGACGCGGGCGCCGAACGGGGAGAGCACGCAGACCCGCCAGTCGCCGATTTCGTCCAGGTACCGCTCGACGACGATCGCGCGATCGCTCGGCACCTCGCCCGTCGCCGCCGCCTGCTCCGCCAGATAGGCGACCAGGTTGGCGGCGGCGAGCGCGTCGAGACTGTGCGCGCGCGTCAACCGCTCGATGGCCTTCTCGCGGGGGACCGCGGCGAGCTCGCGGGCGAGTTGCCCGATCGCCCGGCCGAACTCCGGCGGCCGGCCCGGGCGGTCGCCATGCCAGAACGGCATCTTCCCGGGCTGCCCCGGCGCCGGCGTCACGAGAACGCGGTCGTGCGTGATCTCCTCGATGCGCCAGGAAGACGCGCCGAGCAGGAAGATCTCTCCCGGGCGCGACTCGAAGACCATTTCCTCGTCGAGCTCCCCGACGCGGCGGCTCTTCCTCGGGTCGTCGCCGGCCAAGAACACGCCGTAGAGCCCTCGGTCGGGAATGGTTCCCGCGTTTACGATCGCGACGCGTCCGGCCCCCTCGCGAGCGCGAAGCGAGCCGCGGACGCGGTCCCACGTGACCCGGGCGCGGAGCTCCGCAAACTCGTCCGAAGGGTAGCGCCCGGACAGCATGTCGAGGACCCCTTCGAAGGAGCCGAGCGGCAGTTCCGCAAATGGCGCCGCGCGGCGCACCAGGTCGAACAGCTCGTCCGTCCGGATGGGACCGCCCGCGGCGATCGCGACGATCTGCTGCGCCAGGACGTCCAAGGGATTGCGCGGGTAGAAGGTCTCCTCGACCTTGCCCTCCGACATCCTCGCCGCGGCGGCGGCGCACGCGAGGAGGTCTCCCCGGTACTTCGGAAAGATCACTCCGCGGGAGACCGCGCCGACCGAATGTCCGGCGCGCCCGATGCGCTGGATGCCCGAGGCGACGGAGGGGGGCGCTTCGATCTGGACGACGAGGTCCACCGCGCCCATGTCGATTCCGAGCTCGAGCGACGACGTGGCGACGATCGCGGGCAGCTCGCCGCGCTTCAACCGGTCTTCGATCTCGAGGCGCTTCTCCCGGGCGACGGAGCCGTGGTGGGCGAGGGCGATCTCCTCCCCCGCCGTCTCGTTCAACGCGGCGGCGAGGCGCTCGGCGAGCCGCCGGCTGTTGACGAAGATCATCGTCGAGCGATGGCCGCGCACGAGCGCGATGAGCCGCGGGTGGATCGAGGGCCAGATCGACCGGCGCGGCGGGCCGGCGCCCGCCGGACCGGGGACCTCGTCGAGCGGCTCGTAGGGGCGCGCCATGTCCTCGACGGGAACCTCGACGGTCAGCTCGAACGCCTTCTTATGCCCGGCGTCGACGATCGTGACGGGACGCGGGGTCCATCGCCCTCCCCGCGACGGTTCGCCACCGCCGAGAAGGCGCGCGATCTCCTCGAGCGGACGCTGGGTCGCCGAGAGACCGATGCGCTGCAGCGGCAGCGGTCGTCCGCCCGTCTGCCGGAGAGCCTCGAGCCTTTCGAGCGACAGGAAAAGATGCGATCCCCGCTTGGTCGCGACGAGGGAATGGATCTCGTCCACGATGACGGTCTCGATCGATTTCAGGATCGAGCGGGCGTTGGACGTCAAGAGCAGGTAGAGAGACTCGGGAGTGGTGATGAGAATGTCCGGGGGGGTGCGGACCATCCGGGCGCGCTCCGCCGGCGGAGTGTCCCCGGTGCGTATCGCGACGGTCGGCAGGCGAAACGGCGTTCCGGCGCGTCCGGCGACCTCCGCGATCCCCGCGATCGGGGCGCGCAGGTTGCGCTCGACATCCACCGCGAGCGCCTTCAGGGGCGAGACGTACAGGACCCGGCAGCGCTCACCCTTCGAGGGCTCTTCAGAGAAGAGCAGCCGGTCGATCGCGGCGAGAAAGGCGGCGAGCGTCTTGCCGGAGCCCGTCGGGGCGAGAAGCAGCGTCGATTTTCCGGCCAGGATCGGCGGCCAACCCTTCGCCTGAGCCCGGGTGGGCAGCGCGAAGGAGCCTGCGAACCATCGCCGGACCGGCTCCTGGAAGGAGGCGAGAGGATCTGCGGCCATCGCCGCATTCTACGAAGAGTTATCCGGCAGGTTCCGGAGCCGGGCGGCCGGCGATGATCTGCCGCGCCCGGGCCAGCGCTGCATCCAAGTCGGCGACGAAGTTGTCCCGGCCGTACCGGTCGAGGGCGCCGGCGCGGTCCAGCGCGAAGAGGGGCTGCGCGTGGATTCCCGCGATGAGAAACCGGACTTCTTCCTGCACGAAGGAGCGATGCAGGTCGTCTAAGACCCGGATGCCCGAGGCGTCGATCGCCGGCACGTTTCGCATGCGGAGGATGAAGACCTTCGGCTTGCGGGCGACCCGCTGCAGCACGTGCTGGATCTTGTCGGCGGCTCCGAAGAAGAAGGGCCCGTTGACTTCGAACACCTCGACGCCTTCCGGGATCTGCCGGCGGGCGACCCCGCCGGCGTCGGAGTTCATCGTGCCGTCCGGAGCGTCCACCAGCTCCTGCGTGATCATGCCGACGTTGGTGACGTCCGCCATGCGCCGGATGAAGAGAAACGCGGCCAGGACGACGCCGACCTGCACGGCGACCGTGAGGTCGACCAGCACCGTCAGGAGGAAGGTCGCCAGCAGGACGGCGACGTCGCTTCGCGGCGCTCGGGTGAGCCCTGCGAACGAGCGCCACTCGCTCATGTGGTAGGAGACCACCACCAGCACGGCGGCGAGCGTCGGGAGCGGAATGAAGCGCACCCACCGGCCGAGGAAGAGGAGCACCAGCAGGACCGTGAGCGAGTGGATCATCCCCGCGACGGGCGTGCGCCCTCCATTCTTGATGTTCGTCGCGGTCCGGGCGATGGCGCCCGTAGCGGGGATGCCGCCGAACACCGCGGAGGCAATGTTGGCGATGCCCTGCGCGACGAGCTCGACGTTCGATTTGTGCCGGGTCCCGATCATCCCGTCGGCCACGACCGCCGAGAGAAGCGACTCGATCGCGGCGAGGAGAGCGACCGTCACGGCGGACGGGAAGAGCTCGCGGACGCGTTCGACCGAAAGCGCGGGAAACCGGGGCGCCGGGATCGCGGCGTGGATCTCCCCGAACCGCGAGCCGATCGTCTCGACAGGGATGTGAAAGGCGGCTACGGCGATCGTCGCGAGCAGGATCGCGACGATCGGGCCGGGAACGCGCCGCGAGATCTTCGGCCAGAGCAGGAGGAGGGCGAGGGAACCGGCCGACACGGCGATCGCGGCGGGCGAGGCGGTGGAAAACCGCGCCGCGTACGCCGCCCACTTTTCGAGGAACGGCGTGGGAACCGCGCCCATCCGAAGGCCCAGGAGGTCCTTCACCTGCGAGGAAAAGATGATCACGGCAATGCCGCTCGTGAAGCCGGTGACGACCGGATACGGGATGAACTTGATCGCGCCGCCGAATCGGGCGAGGCCGAGGCCGATCAGCAGGAACCCCGCGATCACCGTGCAGACGAGCAGGCCGTCCACGCCGTGCTTCTCCACGATTCCGGAGACGATCACCACGAAGGCGCCGGTGGGCCCGCCGATCTGCACCCGACTGCCTCCCAGGAGGGAGATCGCGAAGCCCGCGACGACGGCGGTCACGAGGCCCTTTTCGGGAGCGACGCCCGAGGCGATCGCGAAGGCGAGCGCGAGCGGAATCGCGACGATCCCGACGATGATCCCGGCCTGCAGGTCCGCGAGAAATTGTCGCGACGTGTAGCCGCGCAGCGCCGTCACGGATTTCGGCAGGAAACTCGCGGGCATGGGACTCCGGGTAGTTTTCAGTTGTCAGTTCTCAGTTCTCAGTTCCGGACCGCTCCGAAGAACTGATTACTGATAACTGACAACTGACAACTTCTTAGGGCATCGCCCGGATCTCGCGCAGCCGATCGTCGGCCACGAGGAGCTGCACGCGGCTGCCCTCGACGAACCGGTTGTACTGGGTCGACGTGACCTGAAACCGGTAGCGCACGGTGGCCTCGCCGTCCCGGGCCTCGAAGACGAGGTAGTAGTTGCCGGTGCCGGCAAAGCTCGCGCCGCCCGTGCCGGGAGCCTCGTGCTCGCGCTCGACCACCGTGGCCTCCAGCGTCTTGAAGCCGCGCGACGGGTTCTTGGAACTCGCGCAGGCCGGAGCCAGGAGGGCCGCGGCCATCAGGGCCGCTGCGACGTTTTTCATCGGCGCTCGCGGGCCATCTTCTCGATCTCCTGCCGGGCTCGGTCGACCGCTTCGCGCGCCGAGCGCAGGAGATCGGCCGAAAGGACGCGGCCCTCTTCGAAGACGGTCTTGCCGAGCGCGGAAAAGGATCGGCCGAGCTCGCGCAGCTCGTTCACGATCGCCCGCTCGCGCTCCCGTTCTCCCGGCGGATCCGCGTTGCCCTGTTCCATATCCGCTTCTCCCCTTCTCGAAAAGCCCTAACGGACGCGAACCCCGTTCTTGACGACCACGTCGATCCTCTGAAGAAGATCGATGTGGGTGAGAACGTCGCCGCGCACCGCGATGATATCGGCGTACCGGCCGGGCGCCAGAGTGCCCAGATCCCTCTCCCGCTTCAGCCAGACCGCGGGCCACCGGGTCGCGCCCGCGATCGCCTGCATCGGCGTCATCCCGAGCTCGACCCAGGTCGCGAGCTCGCGCCAGGTCGAGTCCGTGTGGAAATTCCCCGGGATCCCGGAATCCGTTCCGACCAGGAGAGTGACGCCGGTCTCGCGGAGCTGCCGGAACTTTCCCGCGAGCGTCGGAAGTCGGCGCCGCACGAGCTGGAAGTAGGGCAGCCCTGTGATGTTGCGGAGGGACTCGCGGATGTCGCGGACGAGGTCGGGCGCGAGTCCCGCCTGCCAGCGCGGGTCGTCCAGGCGGCCGGGAAAGACGTCGGCAGTGTAGGCGGAGAGGTACAGGCCTTCGACGGTCGGACACCAGGCGAGGGTCTGGTTGCGCTTGCGCAGCCCCTGCAGAATGTCGTCCGGATAGACGGGCTCCGTGGCGAGGCCGGTGTGCTCGAAGCAGTCGACTCCGTGCTTCAAGCCAATCCGGATCTCGTCCTCCCGATGGCCGTGCGCGACGACCGGCCGCCCGGCGCGGTGCGCCGTTTCGACGATCGCGCGCACCTCGTCGTCGGTCATCTGGTCCTGATCGATCAGCTTGACGAGGTCGACGCCCGCGTCCACGATCTTCTGGACCTTCGCACGCGCGTCCGCCGCGCCGGAGACGCCCCAGCGGAATTCCTTTTCGTAGTCGTTGTACGGCGCGTGCTGGAGAAACGGGCCCGAGACGAAGAGGCGCGGCCCCGGAATCTCGCCCTTCTCGATCCTTCGTTTGACGAGAAGGA
Organism: Thermoanaerobaculia bacterium; assembly: GCA_035602095.1. Lineage (GTDB taxonomy): Bacteria > Acidobacteriota > Thermoanaerobaculia > UBA5066 > Gp7-AA6 > JALYUA01. Next base: position 655 of record DATNMZ010000034.1, on the reverse strand, counting down.
TGTCCTCGAGGGGAGCGCCGAGATCGCGGGCGAAAGTGATCCCGCTCTCGAGCAGCTGCTTCGCGGCGGCGGGCATGATCTCGGAGGCGAATCGCGGGCGGTACGTCTTGTCCCAGTGCTCATAGTCGCCGTGCCCGAGGATCATCAGGTGGACGTGCATGTCCGCGAGACCCGGCAGGACGCTCATGCCCCGCGCGTCGATGGTGGGAGTCCCCGCGGGCACCGGGACGTCGGAACGGGAGCCGACGGCGATGATCCGCTCCCCGGAGATCAAGACCACGCCGTCTTCGATGGGTCGGCCCTCGTAGCCGTCGATGACGCGCCCTCCGACGATCGCCAGAGTGGGCTTGGGCGTGGGCCCGTCCGGCGGCTCCGCCCCGCCCGCGAGACAGGCGGACAGGAGCGCTCCCAGGACGATCCCGGCGATGCGGCTCATCGTGCGCTCCGTATCCTATGGCCACACGGGGGACGGGAGCCGGAAAACGGGAAACGGAAAACGAAAAACGAAGACGCAGGCGGGCGGCTTCCTTGCCTTGCGAGGGGGGGTCACGTAAGGTTCGGCGTCGGCGAGAATTGCAAAGAGGAGGTCCGTGAAGAAGCCGTTTCGCGCCCGCGTCGCGCTCGTCGGGCTGGGGCCGATCGGGATCGAGGTCGG
>DATNMZ010000033.1:0-5150 GCA_035602095.1 Thermoanaerobaculia bacterium | reverse complement strand
GGCGGATTTCTTCTCTGATCTGGTGTTCTGTACCCTGGGGTCGGGGCTGCCCTTGCGGACGCCCGCGGTTGCCGGCGGTGAGATCGGGTGGTAGCGTCGAAGGCAAGATTCGCAACGAAAAGGAGGTCGGTGATGAGAGGGAGAAATGTCCTGACGTTCGCCGCGGCGTTCCTGCTCGCGGCCGCGGTCCTCGCTCAAGGCTCGGGAGATGCGAAGGCGAAACCCGCCAAGAAGGCCGCCGGGAAGGTCGTCGTCTGGCCGGCCGGCGGCCTGAGCTGGAAAGACGCGGCGGGCGCCCCCGCGGGAGTCAAGGAGGTCACTCTCTGGGGCGATCCCACGAAGGGCGCCTTCGGCACGCTTCAGAAGTTCCCGCCGGGGTTCTCGGCGCCGCTCCACACGCACTCCGCGGACCTGCGCATCGTCGTCGTGTCGGGCACGATCATTCACGGTCCCGAGGGCAAGTCCGAGGTCCGGCTGCCCGCCGGCTCCTACCTGTTCCTGCCGTCGAGCTACCGCCACACGACCGGCTGTGACAAGGCGTCGGAGTGCGTCTTCTTCCTCGAAGGCAACCGCAAATTCGACGTGAAGATGGTGGCCGCGGGGAAAGCTCCGGCGAAGAAAAAGAAGTAGCCGCTCGCCGGCGGTGATTCTGGCTTTCCACCGCCGGCGCCGTTCATCCGCGATGAGCGCGAAACCCGAGGCCTGGCCCGCAGGTCATGCTGGGAGCAGCGTCTCGAGGTCCGCGCCTGGCCTGGCTTCGATCGGGTCCATTCCCTTGCGGAAGATTCGTGCTCCGGCGGCGCCCAGGAGCGAGACGGACCTCTCCGCGACGCGCAGCATGGCGCCTTCGCGCAAGCCGACGACGGTCCGGTCGTTTTCCTCGAGGTATTGGAGAATCCGTTCCTCCTGGGTCTCTCCCATGTGAGTCGATCCGGGATCGGGGTCGAGATAGTGGGGGCTGATCTGAAATGGCACCAGGCCGAGAGCGTCGAAGGAGGGCGGCTGAACGATCGGCATGTCCTTCGTCGTCTTGATCGTCGGGCATGCCACGTTGGAGCCCGCGCTCGATCCGATGTAAGGGACTCCTCCTGCGACGGCCCGCCGGATCGGCTCGAGGAGACGGAGGTCGTAGAGCGCCTTCAGCAGCCGGAAGGTGTTGCCGCCGCCGATGAAAATCGCCGCGGCTTCCTCCACCGCCCGAACCGGGTCCTTCGCCGTGTGCAGCGAGTCGAGCACGGTTCCCATCGCCGAAAACCGGCCGCGCGCCAGGGTCGCGTAGCCGTCGCGGTCGTGGAGGGCGTAGGGGACGAAGAGGACTCGATCGATCGGGCCGAGCATTCCGGCAATCGCCGGCTCCGCGTGGTCGAGGTAGCCCATACCGTAGACGCGGGAGCTGCTGATCAGGAGGATGTTTCTCATCGTCGCCTCCCGGCGTGCCCGAGACGCCACTTTCACGGAGGTCAGACTATCGCCCGTCCGACCGGCGGGCTTGGACGGGAGATGCAAAACAGGAAGAGGCGAGCCCTCCCGAAGAGAGGATGCTTCCGTGTGCCGTTGTCCCCGGTTGCCGCACCCGAGCCTCTGCGGTATGAGTTACCCCGAGGGAAACGGGAAATGAGCGTCCACCGGCTCGCGGGAGGCGTATGACCTCGGCGATCACGCTCGGCTCCACGTTGCGGACGCTGGCCACGGACTCTGTGCTCCTGACCGAGACGGCGCACCGCGCCGGCCTGGAGCTCCCACCGCACACGCACGCCAACCCGAACATCACGCTCGTCCTGGAAGGGCGATTCACGGAGGTGATCCAGCACCACCCGTTCGACTGCGGCCCCTCGAGCCTCCTCGTGAAGCCCGCAGGGGCGCTCCACTCCGACCGATACGGCCGCGCGGCGGTGCGCGAGCTGATCCTGGAATTTCCGCCCGACTCCGCCGAGCGAATTCACCGACAGTCCAGTCTCCTGAGCCGGCCCGGCCAGTTGGACGGCGGCCCGCTATACGGGCTGGCGATCCGCGTCTATCGCGAGTTTCGGCAGCCCGACCGCGCGACACCCGTGATCGTCGAGGGCCTCGTTCTCGAGATCATCGGCGCCGGGGAGCGGCGCCGCTCGGGAGACGAGCCGCGCAAAGGCAGAGTCCCGCTGTGGGCCGTCCGCGCCCGGGACCTCATCCACGACCGCTTCCGGACGGACCTCCCGATCTCGGCGATCGCGGCGGAGGTGGGAGTCCACCCCGCGCATCTCGCCAGAACCTTCAAGAGGTGCTTCGGGTCGAGCATCGGCGCTCATGTTCGAGAATTGAGGATCGAGTACGCAAAACAGCTCCTGCGGAACTCGAGCCTTCCCCTCGCGGACGTCTCCACGGAGGCCGGGTTCTACGACCAGAGTCATTTGACGAACGCCTTGAGACGAGCCTCGCATCTCACGCCGAGGCAGTACCGAGCTCTTCTGGGCGGACCGAAGGCGCGGGAGCGCGCCGGCCGGACTCAATCGGGGAACGACGGAGCATCCTGCAGGGCTCGCTCGTAGAGGTCCTCGTCGATGTTGCGGCCCGTCACCACGAGGACGATGGGTTCCGGGAGTCCGGGCAGGTGCGCGAGAGCGGCGAGCGCGGCCCCGGCGGCGCCCTCCACCCGGATGCCGGCGGCAGCGAAGGCGCGCACGGCGTCCGCAATCTCCCGTTCCGAAACGCGCACCACGCCGTCCACGCATTGCCGCATGGTCTCGACCGCGTACGGGATCGCGACGCGCACCGCCAGGCCGTCGGCAAAAGTCCGCATGTGACCGCAGGCGACGGCGCGCCCGGCTTCATACGAGAGAGCCATCACGGGGGCCTCCTTCGCCACGGCTCCGATGAGGCGGACCACGGGCGCTCGCTGTCGAAGGACCCTGCCGATGCCGCCGATCAGCGCTCCATTTCCCACGGGGACGACGACGGATCCCAGATTTCCCGCGAGCTCATCGAGAATCTCTCCCGCGATGCTCCCGTATCCGTCGTACTGAGCCGGCTCCGCGCCATCCTCGAAAAAGGGAACGTTCTGTCGGGCCGCGAAAGCCCGCGCCAGCTCTTTCGCCTCGTCGAGATCGCGCCCCTCGAGATGAAGTCGCGCCCCGAGAGACGCGATGAGATCGAGTTTGCTGCGCGAAGATCCTCGCGGCGCATAGACGGTCGCCTGCAGGCCGACCCGCGCGCCGGCCCAGGCCGTTGCCGCTCCGTGATTGCCGGTGGAGGCCGTGACGACGCCGGTGGCCCCTCTCGCTCGATACTGCTCCAGGGTGGGCAGCGCGCCTCGCCATTTGAAGGCGCCGAGCTCGTGCCGGTCCTCGCGCTTCAAGTAGAGGCGCCGTCCCTGGCGGATGGACGGAGGAGCGAGCTCGATCGAGCTCCCGGAGCCTTCTCGGGAAGTCACGACATCTGTCTTCAACGGGTTTCGGAGGACGGCGTCGAGCGGGAGATCGAGACGAACTGCCGCGCGCTTTCGGCCAGCACTCGCGCGCAGCGGACGACAGACTCCAGGTCGACCCATTCGACGGGTTCGTGATCGCCGACGCCGTGAGGACCGTAATTGATCGCCGGGATTCCGGCGTTCGCAAAGAGCGCCGCATCCATCCAATACGACACTCCGCTCTCCTCGGGAGGGGCGCCCGTGACGGTCTGTGCCGCGCGCCGGAGCGCCTGGGAGACCGCGGCATCCCGGTCGCACGTCAACGGAGGTCGATCGAGCAGGCAGCGGATCTCGGCCTCCTCGCCGGTCCCTTCGACGACCCGGCGGAGCTCGTCGGCGACTTGCGCGGTGGTTTCGCCCGGGAGCGTCCGTCGTTCCACCTGGAGCGTGCATCGCTCGGCGTAGGTCGAGAGGCCGGTCCCGCCGCGGACGACGGAGGAATGCAGGGAGGCCGGCCCCACCAACGGATGCGTTCGTGTCCGCAACTCCGTCCGGTCGAACGTCTCGAGCGCCGTGATGATCCGGCCCATCTTAGCGATCGCGCTGACGCCGAGGTCCCAGCGGCTTCCGTGTGCGGCGCGGCCGGTCGTGACGAGCTCGGCCCACACGAATCCCTTGTGGGCGAGGATCAGGCGGCCGCCGCTCGGTTCGGTCAAGATGCACGCGTCCGCCTTGTGATGGGCGACGAAATGCTGTGCGCCGATGCTCGCGTACTCTTCGTCCGCGACGAGAGCGAGAAGAATCCTGCCCGGAAAGGGCCCGGCGGCAAGCTCCGCGGCGGCGCAGAGGATGGCCGCCACGCCGCCCTTCATGTCCGAGCTGCCCCTGCCGTAAACCCGGCCATCCTGCACGAACGCCTCGTACGGTTCGATGGTCATTCCCTCGGTCGAGACAGTGTCCAGGTGGCCGCAGAAGACCAACGTCGGCCCGTCGCCGTCGCCGAGCTCGCCGATGGCATTCGGACGGCCCGGCGCAGCTTCCTCGAGCCAGCTGCGGATGCCGTGGGCGGCCATCCAATCCCGCGCCATGACCGCGATGGCGCTTTCCCCCCGTCCCTCCGCCGGCGCCAGGCTGGGATTGACGGATGGAATTCGAATGAGCTGCTGCAACACCGTCCGGACGCTGTCCGTCTGCATCGATCGTCTCCTCAGCGAGTCGAGTTTCTCAGGCCCGGCGCCTGCCGGTCTTGGACTAGAGATGCGTTCCTGGCGATACCGGACTCGGGCAGGCGGCGAGCGCCGGGGGCCGTCCCCAAAAAGAGGCACCCGGGCCGGGCCGGCGGCGGGTACACTCGAGTCGACGCCATGATCCCGGAAGTCTTCGAGTGCCCCCGCTGCGAGCGGCAGTTTGTGGTCGACGGCCTGCCCGACGAGGCCAACCAGGAGGTGCACTGTCCGCAGTGCAGCCGCTTCCTCGGCATCCGGGACGTCGCGTTCGTCCTGCGCTCCGAGCTGGATGAGTTGATCGAGAGGCTCGCGTTCGAGAAGGACCGGCTGGAAAAAGACGAGGCGATCTACGGGATGACCGATTGCGACGCCGAGATGAAGTTCTACGGCCGGGAGGTCTCCCGGGTGATCCAGGTCCTTCGAGGCGCCCTGAAGGAGCTCCATCACCTGCGCGAGGACTACCGCACCGGGGAAGAGTGAGCCCGGGTCAGCTCTTCGTCGACGCGATCCGCTCCTGAAATTTTCGCATCCTCCGCATCGCG
>DATNMZ010000032.1:0-2255 GCA_035602095.1 Thermoanaerobaculia bacterium | reverse complement strand
TTCCGACGCTCGTCGGCGGCGGCGGCCCCACGTCGTACGGAGACACTCCGCCGGGAGCGTACCTGTACCCGTCTCTTCAGCTCGAAGGCCCGGGCGGGGGCGTCCTCGCGAGCTTCGCCGACCTCTCGTCCAACCACCACTTCGTCGTGCGGATCGGATTCCCGTCGGATCTCGGAAAGACGAGCTCCAACATGACCCCGATGCGCCGGCGGATTCCCGTCGTCGGGGTCGCGATGCGCGGTCCGATCTCGATGAGGGTGCCGGTGGATCTCTCGGCGGCCGTCAACACGATCGTGGGCCCGACCTACAACCCGACGCTCTTCTGGGCCGAGGAGAAGGCGGTCAAGTTCATCCGCTATGACCCGGCCGCCGGCGCCTGGGCTCCCGCCCGCGCAATCGCGCTGACGGACACCATGTCGCAGGAGAAGGCGCTCCAGCTCATCCAGGAGATGGCGACCAAGAACTGATCGCGCGATTCGCGGCGCGCGACGCCGGGTTTCGTTTCGGGCTTCGATCTCTACGCTCCACGGCGTCGACCCGGGAATCCGAACGCTCGAACGCTCTTCTATAGCCCCTTCGGGAGGTCTGCCCGGACCGGCCCGTCGTAGAGGGAATCGAGCAAGGTCGCCGCGTCGACGCCGGCGGGCGTCACCGTTTTCGGAACCATGACCCGAATCGTGTAGATGTGGTCGCCGGTCTGGCCCGTCCGCGGATTCTTGGCCCCCTGACCGCGGAGACGAAACTTCTGCCGTCCCTGGGAGCCGGGCGGGATCCTGGCCCGACGCAGTCCGTGCACAGTCGGGACGTCGATCTCGGCGCCCGAGTACGCTTCCTTCACCGTCACCGGCACCACGCCGTGAATGTCGTCGCCCACCCGCTCGAAATAAGGATGGGGCGTCACGCGGACCGTGACGTAGAGATCGCCGGAGGATCCGCCTCGCGATCCGTCCGAGCCCTTGCCCGGGATGCGGATCGTCCCACCGTTCTCCGTTCCCTCTGGAATCCGGATCTTGACGGTCTCCGCTTCCGCGACGCGTCCCGATCCGTGGCAGGCGGTGCACGTCTCGCGCCCGATGCGGCCCTTGCCCCCGCAGCGGGAGCACTCCTTCTCGCGCCGAAGCGAGAGCGAAGCGAATCCGCCGAGGACAGCGTCGCGGAAGGGAATCTCGATCGACCCCGTCACGTCCTCGCCCTGCTCGCGGCGGGGGCTCCGAGCTGCGCCGGCCCCGAAGAAGTTTCCGAAGATGTCGCCGAGGTCCGCCGGGTCGAACTGGAAGGTCTCGAAGGGCGACCCGGCTCCCCCTCCCGCCCCTCCCGGCGCCCTTGGGCCGCCCCCGGCCGGGTCGAAACCCATGGAGGGGCCGGCGTGCCCGAAACGGTCGTAGGCCCGCCGCTTGTCCCCTTCTCGCAACACGTCGTAGGCCTCCTGGACCTCCTGAAACTTCTTCTGAGAGTTCTTGTCCCCCGGATTGACGTCCGGGTGGAGTTTCCGGGCCAGGCGCCTGTAGGCCTTCTTGATGTCGGCCTCGGAGGCCTCCTTGGAGACCCCCAAAACCTCGTAATAGTCCCGCTTTTTCATGGATTTCCGCGATTATACCGGTGCCGAAATCATCTATTGACAGCCAGACGTGGTCTAATATTATTAGTCGTAATCTGGTTCGTCTCTAATCTTATTAGGTGGAGCAAAGAGAGCGGAGATGACGATCGACGACATTGATCTCCGGATACTGGACATGCTCCAGCGCAACGGCAAGCTTTCGCAGGCGAAGATCGCCGGTGCCGTCGGCTTGACGACCCCTTCCGTCAACGAGCGCATCAAGAAGATGGAGCGGCACGGGATGATCAAGGGATTCGTGGCGCTTCTGGACCACGAGAAGATGGGCTTCCCGATGACCGCCTATGTCGACGTCGCCCTGGAGCATCCGCGTTTCGAGAAAGGCTTCATCGACGACCTCGAGAAGCTCCTGGGAGTTCAGGAGTGCCACTACCTGGCCGGGGAATACGCCTACCGGCTCAAGGTCAAGGCGGCGGACACGGGCGCGCTCGCAGACTTCCTGCAGCGCCGGCTGCTTTCGATCAAGGGCGTGACGCGAACCCGCACCGAGATCTCGCTCTCTTCAAAGAAAGAGTCCACCCTGCTGCCTCTCGTGATCGAGACCGAGCCGGAGAAATAGCTATCAGCTGTCGGCTGTCAGCTATCAGTACGACCTGTCACCTACCACCTGTCACCTGTCACCTACCACCTACCACCTACC